>CAKZUG010000092.1 GCA_937920545.1 uncultured Saccharophagus sp. | reverse complement strand
GCAGACTACACCATTGATATGTGGCAACTAGAAGAAAAGCCCAACTGGATTGGCGAATTTGGCGTAATAAATGTCACTGCCGCCAGCAGTGACTACCCCGAGTTGTTCCATAATGCATTATGGGCAGGTCTTGTTAGCGGTGCAGCCATGACGCCCGCCGAATGGAATGATGCTAATAGATGGGAAATAATGACTCAAGACATGCGAAATCACATGCGTTTTTTAACTGAATTTATGACAGATGTGCCCCTTGTGGTGTGGAACCCAGAGCCTCTGTCTGTTTCGGCAGAGGGGCAGATGTTTCAAGCGTGGGGGTTGACGTCTGATGAAGGTACCATTATATGGGGCTTAGACACGACTCACCGAGGTGAAAACATCGATGTTATCCGTGCAAGGCGCACTTTAAGAGACAGTGTCAGCCTTCAGTTAAATGGCTTAGCGCCAGGAGAGTACGAGGTAAGACCATTTGATACTTGGACAGGCAATAATTTACCCGCGTATCCATTTATTTGCAGCAATGATTCTCAGGGATGCACGCTAGAGCTACCTGCATTTACGTCAGATATTGCGTTGAAATTGCACCCGTTATAGGGTGCGTGCAGAAAAGACAGGCAAAAACAGGACACCCATAAATTTATTAGCTTAATATGAATAACCTAATTTTTGTGTGTAAAAGAGATTAAAACTATGACCCCTGATTCTGTTGGTATAACTTAGATTCAAACCATAAGCGCACAACCCCAACAGCCCTAACAAACCCCCGAGTTTTAGATTAAAATGTTTTACTTCGCAACCTAACCTTGGCTTATTTTTGCTGATGCTCAAATTTGCCTGTTTTATAAACGTTATGTGCCAGTAGGCTTTTATAATGGAAGATCTTTTAACCCCCATCCTTTGCCATATTTTGTTGTGTGTTTTGCTTTATGTTTTACTCACAGTCGTTCGTTCTCCAACTGTTTGGGGGTTTGGATTTAAGATCGGTTACTTAAATGCTTTTCAAAATATCCAGCCTAAGGTAAGTGCTAATCTCAGTAATCAATTCGAATGGCCTATGCTTTTTTATGTTGTTTGCGTTATTCTAATCACTTCAGGAAGCACGATAACCAACACGCAGTTATATTTGGCTTGGCTTTTTGTGATGGGGCGTTACCTACATAGTTTTGTCCAAATATTTACCTCAAGCATCAGGTTACGTGGTATCGTTTTTACTGTTAATTTTGTGGCTGTGATTGCTATGTGGGGTGTCCTTTTTATTGAAAGTTCGGGCACATAGCAAGATGCCTTAATCCGTTGTTCACCTAAAGAGTTATAGTGTGGTGAAAACCACGCAAAAAGAAGATATTTATGACGTATTTAATGAAAAAAGTAACGCAATTTGCCGCTGTAGTCTGTGTATTAGGCTTCGCTTCTGTACAAGCATTGGCCAGTGATGTGGACACGCTAACTCAGAAGTTAGAGAGTATTCGTGATTTGTCGGGTACATTTACCCAAAAAATACACGACGACACCAATACGCTAGTTGAACAGACCACCGGCGAATTCAAGCTTAAACGCCCCGGGTATTTTATGTGGCAAACCTTGCCACCGTACGAGCAGCTTATTGTGAGTAACACGCAAAATTTGTATGTATACGAGCCAGATCTTGAGCAAGTGACGGTATATGCAGCCGACAAAATTAGCCAAACCCCTGCGGGTATTTTAACGTCTAAATCGGCAAGTATAGCCGCCTTTTTTAACGTTACTATGAGTAAAAATGCCGATCAAGAAAGCTTTAAACTCACCTATAAATCACAAGATAATCAAGATTTTACATGGTTAGATATCGTGTTTGAAAAAAACAAACTGACCCAACTGAGTATTTTAGATAAGTTAAATCAAACCACGTCGGTTGTGTTTTCTAATTTAGATAATACGGTTGTTTTAACGCCATCTATGTTTGATTTTTCGCCACCTAAAGGTGTTGATATTATCAACAACTAAGCAAATTACTCTGCGTTTAATTCATTATTAATTCAGTAAATAACCAAGCGAACAACCCACATAGCTATGCCTACTGATTCATTATTTTCACCGCGTGTGCCGCAGCAACCCCTTGCGGCACGTATGCGCCCCGCGACGCTAGATACATACATTGGGCAAGAGCATATTTTAGGTAAAGGTAAGCCCCTTCGTTTAGCTGTCGAGCATAACCAATTACACTCAATGATATTGTGGGGGCCGCCAGGTGTGGGTAAAACCTCTTTGGCGCGTTTGCTTGCAAATGAAATAGATGGCTACTTTATTGCTATATCGGCCGTATTGGCGGGCGTAAAAGATATTCGCGATGCCGTTACCCAAGCGCAGCATCACTTTACCCTTAATGGCAAACAAACTATTTTATTTGTTGATGAAGTACACCGTTTTAACAAAGCCCAACAAGATGCTTTTTTACCCTACGTAGAAGACGGCACGCTTTTATTTGTGGGTGCCACGACCGAAAACCCTTCATTTGAAATGAACAACGCGCTGTTATCTCGGTGCCGTGTTTACATTTTAAAAAGCTTAGAAACGCAACACTTAACATGTTTACTCGACCGCGCGCTTACAAATACCGAGCAGGGTTTGGGTGAAAAAAATCTCACGCTTCACGATGATGCAAAAACAGTATTAATCGATACCGCCGATGGCGACGCCAGACGATTGCTTAACTTGTTAGAAATTGCCTCTGATCTTATCGAAGCGCCCAGTAGCCAGCAGGCAGACAACCAACACAGCAGCAATGAAATTACCCCCGCCATGATGGCGCAGGTCACGCACAGTAGCTTACGGCGTTTTGATAAAGGCGGCGATGCGTTTTATGAGCAAATATCGGCCCTGCATAAATCGGTAAGAGGCTCCGACCCCGATGCCGCCTTATATTGGTATGCGCGGATGTTAGATGGCGGTTGCGACCCGCTGTATGTTGCACGGCGCGTGGTGCGTATGGCCAGCGAAGATATAGGCAATGCCGACCCGCGTGGCCTAACAATGGCCATGCAAGCATGGGATGCTTACACCCGTTTAGGTAGCCCAGAAGGTGAATTAGTGATTGCGCAAGCCATTGTGTATTTGGCGGCAGCAGCAAAAAGCAATGCCGTGTATAATGCCTTTAATAGTGTTATGAGCGATGTTAAAGCCGCACCTAGTTACCCCGTGCCCAACCATTTACGTAACGCGCCAACAACATTAATGAAAGATATGAATTTTGGTGAAAATTACCGTTACGCCCATAACGAAGAAGACGCCTTTGCCGCTGGCGAGTGTTACTTCCCAGATGAGCTTGCACCCACGCATTATTATCAGCCCGTTGAGCGTGGGTTAGAAATTAAAATAGCACAAAAATTGCGCACATTACGCGAGCGCAACAGCAGTGCTAAAAGCCGTTCTTAATATGTTAATAGCAATTTAGGAATAGCTAGAGACTGCTAAACAATTACAGCTAAATATAGCTGAGTTTATAACTATGTTTAGCCCAGTATGTTTAGCCTAGTAAGTTTAGCCCAGTAACTCGTATTTTTTTATCACGCTTATATTATAAAAGGTGTATACGGTATGTTTGCTCAACCTGTTGGTGTTATTTTGGCTGTTGGGGCGGGTGGCGCATGCGGTGCGTTACTGCGCTTTTATATTTCTCAGTGGTTAGCTGTTAAGCCTGGTGTCTTTCCCGTGGCGACGCTCACGGTGAATATTATTGGCGCGTTTTTAATGGGCATAGGGTATGTGCTAATTACTCAAAAAATGGTGCTGCCGCCCATTACACGGCACATTTTTATGGTGGGTTTTTTAGGTGCATTAACCACCTTTTCAACCTTCTCGTTAGATGCTTATCAATTGTGGCAGGCGGGCAACATCAGTGCCGCCTGTGTATATATTATATCCAATGTTGTGCTCAGCCTTGTGGCTGTAAGCGCAGCGATTTTTTTAACTGACAAATTAGTGTGAATTTTTATTATGCTTGATGCCAAATTATTGCGAAGCGATATCGATGCCGTTGCTAAAAACCTTGCCATGCGCGGGTTTAATCTTGATACCGCGTTAATTACCTCATTAGAAGAAAAGCGCAAAGCGCTTCAAACCGAAAGCGAAGCACTGCAACAAGAGCGCAACACACGCTCAAAAAATATTGGTAAAGCAAAAGCGGCAGGCGAAGATATCGCCCCGCTGTTAAAAGAAGTCGATAATTTAAAAAGCCAACTTGGCGAAAAAGAAAAAGCCCTTAGTGCGCTATTACACGATATAGAAAACTACGTTTTGTCTATTCCTAATCTGTTGGATGATTCTGTACCCGAGGGTAAATCAGAAGACGACAACGTCGAAATCACCACATGGGGCGAGCCTGCGACCTTCGATTTTGACGTAAAAGATCACGTGGATGTGGGTGTTGATTTAGGTGGCCTAGACTTTGATACCGCGACCAAAATTGCAGGCTCACGTTTTAGCGTTATGCGTGGCGATATTGCAAAGCTGCACCGCGCATTAACGCAGTTTATGTTAAATACCCATACCAATGAACACACTTATGAAGAAGTGTACGTACCTTACGCCGTAAACAAAGAGTCGCTCTACGGTACAGGTCAATTGCCCAAGTTTGAAGAAGATTTGTTTAAACTTAACGACGACAGAGAATTGTATTTGATCCCCACGGCTGAAGTGCCCGTGACCAATATTGTGCGAAATGAAGTGATAGACGAAGCCGATTTACCCTTAAAGTTTGTGGCTCATACACCGTGCTTTCGCTCTGAAGCAGGCAGCTATGGCCGTGACACACGCGGTATGATTCGTCAGCATCAATTTGAGAAAGTCGAGTTGGTTCAAATGGTCAAGCCTGAAGATTCCGATGCCGCACTCGATGCATTAACAGGCCATGCCGAAGCCATCTTACAAAAACTTGGCTTAGCGTATCGCAAGGTTATTTTATGTGCCGGCGACGTTGGCTTTTCATCAGCCAAAACATTCGATTTGGAAGTGTGGATTCCGTCACAGCAAAAATACCGTGAGATTTCATCGTGTTCAAACTTTCATGATTTTCAGGCCCGCCGCATGAAAGCCCGATACCGCAACGCCGAAACCAAAAAACCGGCCTTTTTACATACTGTAAATGGTTCGGGCTTAGCGGTAGGTCGTACATTGGTGGCCGTACTTGAAAACTACCAACGTGAAGACGGCAGTATTACTATTCCAGACGTGTTGCAGCCATATATGGGCGGTCAAACAGAAATAAACAAACGTAAATAAACAAATGTTAATAAACAAGCAGAATGAAGTTAATTTATGCACGTTAACATTAACACGTAAAAAGCAGCACGTTAAAAGTAGTAACAGTGAGCTTAACGTGTAAAGTACTTAACTTGAAAAGATATTAACCTGTTATCTATTTTGTTTTTGAAGCGCATACATCGTATGCGCATTTATCACGCCTTATTTGGATGTTTTTGTGGATTTTTTACCTCTCTTTTTTGATTTAAAACATAAACCCTGTTTGCTTGTGGGTGGCGGCACTATTGCAACACGTAAAGCACGCCTTTTACATAAAGCGCAAGCCAAACTCATTGTGGTGGCACCAGAAGTGAGCGCAGAGCTACAGGAAATGATAGCCGCATCAGGTGGTGAGATTCACTACGAAAAATACCAAACACACCACATTGATAACGTGATATTGGTTATTTCGGCAACCGAAATAGAGTACGTTAATGCCCAAGTGGCCAAAGATTGCCACGCCATACGCTTGCCCGTTAATGTGGTTGATAACCTATCGTTATGCTCGGTGATTATGCCCGCTATAGTCGATCGCTCGCCGCTGATTATGGCGGTAACAAGCGGTGGTGAAGCGCCCGTTATGGCGCGTCGTGTGCGTAATGTAATGGAAAGTAGCTTCCCTGCTAATTATGGTAAATTAGCGCAATTAGCGAGCCGTTTTCGTCAAGCGGTAAAAGATGCCTTTACCGATGGCGAGCTACGCCGCCGTTTTTGGGAGTCAGTATTAAATGGCCCCATCGCCGAAAAAGCCCTAGCAGGTAATTTTGATCTTGCAGAAAAACTATTAAGTGACCGTATTGCCGCCCAAGAGATAGACCGTGGTGGTGAAGTGTACCTTGTTGGCGCAGGCCCAGGCGATCCAGATTTACTGACGTTTAAAGCTTTGCGCCTTATGCAACAAGCCGAAGTGGTTTTATATGACAGGCTAGTCTCGCCTGAAATTGTCGATATGACACGCCGCGATGCTGAACGTATTTACGTGGGTAAACGCCGTGCTAACCATGCTGTAGAGCAACAAGATATTAATCAAATGTTGGTTGATATTGCCAAACAAGGTAAACGTGTATTGCGCTTAAAAGGCGGCGATCCGTTTATATTTGGCCGAGGTGGCGAAGAAATAGAGCTATTAGCCGAACATAATATTCGTTTTCAGGTAGTGCCGGGTATTACAGCGGCATCGGGTTGTTCGAGTTATGCAGGTATTCCGTTAACGCACCGCGATTATTCGCAATCAGTACGCTTTATTACGGGGCACCTTAAAAACGAGGCGCAAACCCTACCGTGGGCCGAATTTAAAGATAACCAACAAACATTGGTATTTTATATGGGCTTACACAGTTTGCCCACTATATGCGAGCAGCTTATAAAGCACGGTAAACCTCATGATACACCCGCAGCGTTAGTTGAGCGTGGCACATTACCTACACAAAAAGTACATGTGTCTACTATTGGTGAATTACCCGAGCTAATTAAAAATAAAAAAATTAAAGCGCCAACATTATTTATTGTTGGGTCGGTTGTCACCTTGCATGATAAATTGCATTGGTTTAAGCCCGAATCGTTATAAAAAATAACATGTTAGGTAAATAATATACCTAACGTGTTATTTTTTGATATATGAATATGCAAGCGTACAAAGGAAATAATAATGTATAAAAAGATCATACTATCGTGGTTGTTATTCTGTACAAGCAGCCTACATGCCGCCGATATTTTTAAAGCCGATAAGCTGTTTACTAACAAACAATATACGCAAGCCAAACAAGAATACTTAGGAGCGGCAAAAGTAGGCAACCCGCATGCTTATTATCAGTTAGGTGTAATCAACTTAAAAGGGTTGGGTCAGGCACCCGATGTAGCATTAGCCTTAACTTATTACTCGTTAGCCGCAGAATATAACTTTCATAATGCGCAAAAAATAGTTGATAAAGCCTTATCAAGCTTATCAGAAGATGCAAAAAAATCGTTTACTGGCACTATTAATACATACAAAAAAAAGCAGGGTAGAGCAGTTATAGACAACGCTTATTTCCCCGTTATTAATAAAGAGGCAATACCGCACCGTATAATGTTTGATGGTAAAGAAATGCTTGAGTCACGCTTTGAAAGTGATGATTTTGATTTGGGTTTAATCGATGACTTTAACGACCCAGATTTAAGTGAAGAAGATGAAAGCTTTGTATTTATTAATACACCCCGCACCCCGTTTATTATTATCGATATTGATATTGCTCCCGATGGTACCGTTAGGTATCACAGTGATGTACAAAAAGTAGGTGCCCGAGCTAACGCTTTAATAGAGCAGTTTACATATTTTTCACTGCCGCAACCCCAGTTTAAAAATTACAATACTCACTTTATGCATAGGGTATATTTAGGAACAGCGGGTTTAAACCGCCATG
>CAKZUG010000091.1 GCA_937920545.1 uncultured Saccharophagus sp. | reverse complement strand
AAAACCACAATAAAGCACGCGAGACTCAAGCAAGTGCTCAGAGAGCGCATTATCATTTGTCATTTGCGCAATAAGACCACGCGCCTGAAGATCACTTAGAAGGGTAGAATCTACTTTAGACATAACCTAAAAACCTTAATTAAAAAAATGGGTGCAACGATACCTAAAATGGCAGCGAAAACAAGCAGGAATGAAACTTGCGTATAGAACCCCTGCTAAAAATATTTTTTTTATGCTATAAATGACTAATAGCTCACTGAAAAAAACAATTAACCGTGAATATTCTTACAAAGGTCTTAGAATCTAGTATGTCGCTTTACTCAAATAAAATAAAAAATACGCTTATTTTTGCTTTTTCTTACTTCCCTAAAGCACACATGATAGCGGCCTTTTGCTTAAGCGTTATATTGGTTATTGTAATGAGCGTGCCCAGTCAAAACGCAACAGCTAGCCACCAATATCAAGAAATACAACTACCGAATTTAGCGATAGGTACAAGAACTACCGCCAACGATATTAATCTATCGGCCAATACTCCCGATGAGACGTCGCTAAGTGAGCAAGAATACGTTCAAATCAGCGCTAACAATATATCTCTGACTGAAAACACAGCTTCTAAGAAGCCAAATCAATTTCTAGAAGCGGCAAACACCTCTCACAACACATTTAAGAGAATCACAATAAAAAGTGGCGATAGCTTATCAACCCTTTTTAAAAAAGCGGGCCTGAATGATAAAAGCATGATGGCATGGCTTAACAAATGTAAAGAATGCGCATCGTTTACCCGATTATTTCCAGGGCATACGTTTGAGTTTGAGTTAAACCCAGACAACGAGATTCAAGGCTTAAGATACATTAAAAGTAAGCTAAATGAGGTTAAATACACACAATTAGGCGATAATTACACAGTAGAAAGTATCACCAAACAAACCGATATTTATAGCGCATCACGCTCTGGCGTAATTACCAGTAACTTTTTTGATGCCGCGAAAAAAGCTAAACTTAGCGATAATTTGGTTATGGAGTTTGCCAACATTTTTGGCTGGGATATTGACTTCGCTCTAGATCTTCGTAAAGGTGATACCTTTAACGTTATTTACGAAGAGCATTTTTTAGACGGTGAAAAAATTAAGACAGGTAAGATTTTAGCCGCTGAATTTATCAACCAAGGCGAAGTTTTTAGGGCACTAGGCTATACAGATCAAGCTGGTAACCGCAACTATTTTACCCCAGAAGGCAGAAGTATGCGCAAAGCCTTCTTGCGAGCCCCGCTCGATTTTAGACGTATTAGTGGTAATTTTAACCCGCGCCGAGTGCATCCTATTTTTAAAACTGTTCGTCCGCATCGTGGTACCGATTATGCCGCAGACAGAGGCACACCTGTTTGGTCACCAGGAACTGGACGCGTTATTGCTTCCGGCTTTACCAAGCCGAACGGTAACTATATTGTGATACAGCACGGTAACAATATCCAAACTAAGTACCTGCATTTGCATAAACGATATGTCAAAAAAGGTCAGAAAGTGAAACAAAAGCAAAAAATTGGCACAGTTGGGTCAACTGGCTATTCAACCGGCCCGCACTTACATTATGAATTTTTGATTGATGGCGTCCACAGAAACCCACGTACGGTTATCAATAAATTACCTAAAGCTGCCGCTATCAAGAAAAGCGAATTGGCTAATTTCAAATCACAAACAAAGCAATGGTTAGCCGAGCTAGATACACATAGCCGATCACTGCAAATTGCACTATCTGATACTGTTCAAGATATTCAATAACACGAAATAGCATTTAATTGAGTTGCTGTGCGCTATGTACTATATAGGTTTAATGTCGGGGACAAGCGCAGACGGTGTTGACGCAGCCTTAGTGGAAATAGATTCATCTACACATCAAGACAGCGTTAAACTGGTTGGCTATACCAGTGTGAACTTCTCTGCTAGCCTGCAAAAAGAGATCATAGCGCTTTATACTCAAGGTGATAACGAAATAGACCGCCTAGGCGTCCTTACCCATATCATCTCAGAATATTACGCGCGTGCTGTAAATACGCTACTTGAACACCACAGCATACTCCCAAGCAGCATTAACGCGCTAGGCTGTCACGGACAAACCGTTAGGCATCGACCCGACACGCGTATTTGCCCGCACCCTTTTACTCTACAATTATTAGACCCAAGCATGGTTGCGCAACTCACGGGTATCACTGTGGCATGTGATTTCAGGCGCAAAGATATGGCCTTAGGTGGGCAAGGTGCACCGCTAGTACCTGCTTTTCACCACGCTATTTTTGCACATCCAGCTCAAGCGCGCTGCATAGTCAATATTGGCGGTATCGCGAATCTCACTTTTTTAGATAATGGGAACGTATCGGGTTTTGATACTGGCCCAGGCAATGCCTTAATCGACGCATGGATGCAGGCCGCTTTTGACCAAGCGTTTGATCACAACGGAGAGCATGCCAATCAAGGCCAAGTACAAATCAACCTACTTGACACCTTAAATCAACATATCTTTTTTAAGCAGCAACCCCCAAAAAGTACAGGGCGCGAAGAATTCACTCTTGAGTGGCTCACCCCATATTTATCTGGGAACGACTATAGCAATAACGACATTATCGCCACATTAACAGAATTAACCGCCAGCACCATTACTCACGCCATACAGGACCAAAAAGACACCTGCGATGTGTTTATTTGCGGTGGAGGAGCACGTAATAGCTACTTACTCTCGCGCATCGAGGTTCTGCTTGGGGACAATTATAGAGTAAAAAATACACTTACACTCGGCGTTGACCCTCAACACGTTGAGGCAATGGCATTTGCATGGCTAGCCAAGCAAACCTTTAACCACCTAACGGGCAACGAACCAAGCGCAACAGGAGCATCTCGAAAAGCAATTTTAGGGGGTATCTACCCACCTTAGCCAATCAGAAGAGCCAAAGATATAACGTACACTGGTATTTTGCAGCGTAAGCTTTGATAATACGCCTCTAATTTTTTAGCATATATTAATATATCCATTATTGGTCTATGTTTTAAGCCCTATGACAACGGAAGCATTTATGCAAGCAACAGCTAGCGATCACATTTGGCAAACCATACGCACAGAAACGACTAAGCAAGCTCAAAACGAGCCTGCACTTGCCAGCTTTTTACATGCAACGATACTGAATCACGACGGCCTAGAAGGCGCGCTGAGCTATCATCTAGCGAACAAACTGGCCAACCCAGCTATTTCAGCCTTACAGATTCGCGAAATTATTGAAGAAAGCTTTACGCAAGACGCCAGTATTGGCGAAGCGGTACGTGCTGATATACAAGCTGTATTTGACCGGGATTCTGCCTGTGACGCGTATTCACTCCCGTTTTTGTATTTTAAGGGGTTTCATGCGCTGCAAGCTTACCGTGTGGCGCACTACCTATGGAAAGCAAACCGATCGTGTCTCGCCTACTTTTTACAAAGCCATATTACACTTACGTTTGGCGTGGATATTCACCCTGCCGCCCGCATTGGCAAAGGCATTATGATGGATCATGCAACAGGTATTGTGATAGGCGAAACGACCGTCATTGAAGATGATGTATCTTTGATGCAAGCCGTTACATTAGGTGGTACAGGTAAAGCAGCCAACGATCGCCACCCCAAAGTGAGAAAAGGTGTATTAGTCGGCGCGGGCGCGAAAATCTTAGGCAATATAGAAATTGGCTGTGGTGCAAAAGTAGGCGCAGGCAGCGTTGTCTTAAACGATGTCGCACCACACACAACCGTAGTGGGCGTACCGGCTAAAACGGTGGGTTCAACAGACTCGGAGAACCCTGCATTTGATATGAATCACTGTTTTTAAGTGTGTTTAAAAAAACAGCGATTCATAATCATCGCGACCACAAAGAATGAATAACCTCACAGCAACATAAAACAAAACGAAAACGCGGCTATCACTGCCGCTTTTTACATACTCCGGTACGAAAAAGCCATAACGCGTGCAATATCTTGCTCGCCCAGCAAGCACATAATTAATCTATCGACGCCCAGCGCGACGCCTGCGCATTCAGGCAGCCCAGCCTTCATGGCCGCAACAAATTTCTCGTCACGGGCTATTGGCGGCAAACCTTCCTGCTTACGCACAATGCAGTCTTCTTGGTAGCGCCGCTCAAACGTATTCGCACAGGTTAACTCTTGATACCCATTCGCCAGTTCAACACCATTAATATATACCTCGAAACGCTTCGCAACGGCTATACCACTGCTATTATCAACTACATTAGCTAACGCGCTTTGCTCTTTTGGGTAATCAAAAACACCGACACAGCCTTTTAAACTCGGCTCGATAAGATGAGAAAAAAGTAAATCGAGCCAAACACTTTTAGTGTCGGCTTCAAACTGGACATCCAATTTGGACTGAGCGAGACGCTTAAGCTCAACCATTGACGCGCTGTGCGGGTTTACGCCGACATACTGCTCAAACAAAGCCTGATATGACGTTAACGTATAGGAAAGAGGCGGCACCTCAGATTGACCATCCAAGGCTTTATGCACATAGCGAATCAAATCAAACACACTGCGGCATAATTGCTGCTCATCCCAACCAAGACGATACCACTCAAGCATGGTAAATTCGGGGTTGTGCTTTGCGCTAGGCTCGTCAGCTCGAAATGCCACCCCCATGTAGTAACAATCGGGCATACCTGAAGACAATAACCGCTTGAGAAAATATTCGGGAGAAGTTTGTAAATAGCCAGATACACGACGAAAAGCTGCATGTGGAGGGCACGCCACCTGCAACGTATCAATAAACGGGTCAGATACAGTGCGCGCGCCTAATGACGGCACAGTCACTTCGAGCACATCCCGATCATTAAAAAAACGACGTATAGATGCGACAATACGAGCGCGCTGCACTAGCACATCCACGCTCGCTGTTGGCTGCCATAAAATACCCTCAGCCATAAATAAACCTTTTTCAGCCTATCTCGTTAAAAATAAGAAACTACTTACCGGCACGGCCTAAATACTCGCCAGTACGGGTATCTACGCGTACAACTTCACCTTGCGCAATAAATAAAGGCACCTTAACAACCGCACCAGTTACGAGTGTTGCAGGCTTGGTTCCACCTTGTGCTGTGTCGCCCTTGATGCCTGGGTCTGTCTCGGTAATTTCAAGCTCCACATGGTTAGGGGGCGTCACAGCAATAGGCGCGCCATTAAACAAAGTAACGATATACGTTTCTTGCTCTT
>CAKZUG010000090.1 GCA_937920545.1 uncultured Saccharophagus sp. | reverse complement strand
AATTAATCGATGCCGCCATTAATACAAAACACACTAGCAAAACCGGAGTGTCGGGCGACATAAATTGTAATAACTCTGCGCCTTTAATCGCGGCAATCGCGCCTAGCTGGCTCCACGCAAAATAATTAACAAACTGCGCGGCAAAAAACATCAACACTAAGTAGCCGGCCATGGTCGCCATATGCTGCTCCATACCGCCAATACATGCCTCTATTTTTTGATATCGCCCCGATACCTTACCGTACACAATGCCACACACCGCTGCCGTTATGGCAATAACCGTGACAATACCTTTCATAAAGGGTGAGCCAATAATGGTGTTTTGTTCACTGAGTAAAAACCCAAATGACGGCACTAAACCAACAACAATAAAGCTTAAAATAACCATAAACACACCGCCTGCGTAGATAAGGGCTTTTTTCTCTTGAGGCAGAATGGGCGTAAGAGCATGGTCTTGATCTGTGCTGTAGGCTTGTTTTTCTAAACGCGGTGCCACAATTTTTTCTGTAATTAACGCACCAATAACGCCAATAAAAAATGTCGAGACAACAAGAAAGTAGTAATTACTTGCGGCATTGACCGTGGCAGTCGCATCAACCAACTGGGCGGCCTCGGTGGTTAAACCCGCTAAAGCGGTATCAAAAGGCCCAACAATAAGGTTAGCGCTAAAACCGCCCGATACACCAGCAAACGCGGCGGCAATACCAGTCAGCGGGTTGCGCCCCAAGCTTAGGTAAATTAACGCCGCTAGCGGAATCAAAATTACATAACCGCTGTCTGCGGCTAAGCTGGATAACACACCGCATACCACTACAAAAAAACTAATTAACCGCTTGGGCGCACGCAGTACAGTGGCTTTTAATAATGTATTAATTAACCCCGAATGCTCAGCAATACCTATGCCCATAATAGCCACAAGCACCGTGCCTACGGGCGCAAAACCAATAAAATTACTGACTGTTTGGGTGAGTATTTTGTGCAAACCTTCTACGCTTAACAAGTTAACGGCTGTGAGCGTCTCGCCCGTCACTGGGTGCATAGCCGATACCCCTAACCATGCGCTAATACACGACACCAAAAGAACCATGCCTGCTAGCCAAATAAATAACATAGTGGGGTTGGGCAATTGATTGCCCTTACGTTCTATAAAATGAAGCATTTTGTCTAACATAACAGTGCCTTAACAGGGTTATTCACGTTTAAAAAAGGGTAACGGGCGTTAAGCATATTTTAAAACATCGCCTTAGAACACAAGTTTTAAAACACAATTTTCAAAACATCGCTTTAAAACATTGCTTTCAAAACATAACTTTTAAAACACAATAACGCCGGGTATTACCTCACAATGAGGTTCTAATCTGAATGCTTGATGCTCTTTAAGCTGACTACTGAAAAAGTTGAAAAGAATACCCTTGGGTATTCTTTCTTTGGGTCTTGCTACTATCTATCTATCTATCTACATAACAGCCACTCAAAATAGTCAGCCCAGAAGCATGTTAGCCAGCAGCATAGTATCAAGCTTTCGCTCACTATTGATCACATTAGCATAAAGAAACACCAACCATTCTAAATTTTAGAACAAATCAAACAATAATTAGGGCTTATTCAATTTAACACTGCGCGATAAAGTAACCACATAGTCAACCAACACTTTTAAACGGAGCATATAATATGTTGAATTCATCTTTTATTGCATCAATTATTACGACAAAACACGGTTTAGATGATTTACCGATTCGCATTGGCGCTGGCGTTATTTTTATGGCGCATGGCGCGCAAAAACTGTTCGGCTGGTTTGGTGGTTACGGCCTAGAAGCGACTGGGCAATGGATGGCATCTATTGGGTTACAACCTGGTTTTGCCATGGCGCTATTAGCCGGTTTAGCCGAATTTATTGGCGGTTTATTTTTAATTTTAGGGTTACTTACCCGCCCAACTAGCTTTGTTTTAGCCATGACTATGGTTGTCGCTATTTTTAGTGTGCATTTTGAACATGGCTTTTTTATGAGTAACAACGGGTATGAATTTGCGCTTGCACTGCTTGTTGTTAGCATCAGTCTATTATTAAGAGGCGCGGGGCATGTGAGTTTAGATCAGCAATTAACACATTTATCTCGTTCAAAATAACGCATAGCAAATCATGCACTATAAATCATGTACTTTAAATCGTACATAATTACGTGAATACAGATAAGCACGAAGGGGCAACTCCGTATTTTATATTGCCCCTTAAACTAACATATCGTTTACTGCGTACGATTTATATGAATATTCATTAAAATATTACGTTTTTATAAATCACGTACTTATAAATCATGCACTTATAAATAGGCACTAAACTATGACAAATTTACTGATTACTAGCAGCGCCAAAAAGACCGGTTCACACTCTCGCACCATAGCACGCTACTTAGTAGAAAATTTAAAAGGCGATTGGGTGGAGCGCGATGTTGCCACGCACCCAGTGGCACCTGTATCGGCTGACGATTTAATTGCTGTACACGAAAACCACGAGAGCTTAACGCAAACTGCACAAGACCTCATGGCGTTGTCAAACACGCTTATTGCAGAATTAAATGACGCCGAAAATTTAGTGATTGCCACACCCATGTATAACTTCTCGGTACCAGCAAGCTTAAAGCAATGGATCGATCATGTATGCCGTGCGGGTATCACATTTAAATACACGCAAAATGGCCCAGAAGGGCTACTTAATACACAGCGCGCTTACATCATAACCGCTACAGGCGGTACGCCTGTGGGCAGCGATATGGATTACGCCAGTAAATACCTTGAGCATATCTGCCGTTTTTTAGGTATCAATGAGATACACCATATTGATGCTAGCGGCTCAAAAGGCAACAA
Source organism: uncultured Saccharophagus sp. (assembly GCA_937920545.1). Taxonomy (GTDB): domain Bacteria; phylum Pseudomonadota; class Gammaproteobacteria; order Pseudomonadales; family Cellvibrionaceae; genus Saccharophagus. Next base: position 883 of record CAKZUG010000090.1, on the reverse strand, counting down.
AGAAGCCATTATTACATCGGCAAAAACACAAATTAATAACTTGTTATACCATTAAAATAAAAACATTTAACTGAAATCATAACTTTTATTGATATACATGAACAATAATGCGCAGAGGTAAACATGGGCTTAATCGTAGACGGTAAATGGCAAGATAAATGGTACGATACCAAATCGAGCAACGGAAAATTTAAACGCCAAGACAGTATATTTAGGCATTGGCTTACCACAGATGGTGACCCTGTTAACGGTAAAAAAACCTTTAAAACAGAAAAAGGCCGATACCGTTTATATGTATCGCACGCCTGCCCATGGGCGCACCGCACGCTGATATTTAGAACACTTAAACAGCTCGAAGAGTATATTGACGTCACGGTAGTCGACCCGCTTATGTTAGAAAACGGTTGGGAAGTTGAAGATCCGCTCTACAAATTTAAATATATGTACGAACTGTATTTAAAAGCCGATAGCACTTACGAAGGGCGTGTGACTGTGCCTGTTTTGTGGGATAAAAAAACCAAGACCATTGTCAATAATGAGTCATCCGATATTATTCGAATATTTAACAGTGCGTTTAATCACCTGACGGGTAACCAAGATGATTATTATCCTGAAGATTTGCACGATAAAATTCATGAAATTAACAACAAGGTTTATCACGGCATTAATAACGGTGTGTATAAATCGGGCTTTGCTACCACACAAGAGGCTTACGAAGAAGCCGTGGACGAATTATTTGACACTTTAGATTGGGCAGAAGACATACTACAGAAACGCACCTATTTAGCAGGTGACACCTTGACCGAAGCCGATTGGCGTCTGTTTACCACACTCGTGCGCTTTGACCCTGTGTATGTTGGCCATTTCAAAACAAACAAAAAAA
>CAKZUG010000089.1 GCA_937920545.1 uncultured Saccharophagus sp. | reverse complement strand
GAACTAGCAGCAAAAGAAAGCGCACTGTATACCGCTTATTATCGCGCCATAAACAACCGCTTACTAAACTGCACGTCACTGAGTTATTTACGGTTTATGCAAACTTTAGTACAAGTAGACTTTTGTTTAGATAAATTAGATTCAATCACTAGACAGACAGCTAAACATACCGAATCATTTGCCTTAATGGCACATTACGACTTTTGGGATAAACCCGGCAAGCCACTCGGTTTTGATAACCTAAAAAAAAGCTTATTAGCATTAAACAACGCATCACTAAAACATGAGCTAAAATATGAGCTAAAACATAAGCTTAAACAAGAACTAGCTGACGTATTATCAATACTGCGTGAACGCCTAAGCGTTAGCGAATTCCCCATGCCAAGCGTGAATAACCCATTTGTAGATAACGCACCACTCAACATGCACGTGCGTTACCCCAAAGAGCATATTTTAGTTGCGTTTGGTGACAGCACCTTTGCTAAAAAATCATCGAGCCGTGAAGGCGTATTAACCATTAACGATGAAAATATCGATCTGTTATTTGTGACCTTAGATAAATGCGAAAAGCAGTTTTCCGCCACCACCATGTACCACGACTACGCCATCAGCCCCACGCTATTTCATTGGCAAACGCAAAACAGCGCCAAGCCACAATCAGGCAGAGGGTTGAGTTATATTAGTCAAAAAGAGAACAACAAAACTTACCTGTTATTTGTGCGCGAACAAGCAAAAGACGAAAATGGCAGAACCATGGGCTTTGTGAATTTTGGCCCTGTTGATTTTGTGAAATATGAAGGTAGTCAGCCGATGAACATAACGTGGAAGTTAAAACACCCCATGCCAGCGTACTTGTGGCATGAGACGGCTAAGTTGGCGATTGGTTAGGCAATATTAAAGCAACCATAAATTATATTTTCAATTAATAGTTACCACGTATTTTATGTTTTACTTCTTCCGCTTAGCATTTACTTTTAATTGCTTATCCCCTAGAGGAGATTCGATCTGTCTGAATGAGGATATTAGTTTATGTTTTTTTAATTCATTTACTAGATTCAAATTATATGATGTATTAGGGATACTCGTATTTGACCTAGTAATTGTAATGTTATCGTAATCGCTACCAAGCGAGCTTAAAAGTCTGTTTTGATGATCTGGCCCTAAATTTTTAATTTGGTTGGTATAAATAGCAACCTTTGCTTCTATGGAACTACCAGTCATCAAAAGATGTTCCAGCAGATCAGCACTTATTTTCTCTTTAGAAAATTTAGGTTCATTAAAATTAGAAATAACTAAATCTGATATTATATCAGGTGCACATTTCAAATTTTCTATATGTTCAAGAATAATAATATTTTTTTGCTTATCAGTTAATTTTGATGAAATTAATAGATCATGCAACTCATCAAAACTAAATCTAATTTCCGCATCTTCAAAATTAAATTCGTCATAATCTATATCAGTTAAAAATCCATCAAAGTCTTGCTCCAATAATAAACACGAAAGGCTATAATCTATATCTTTTAACTGTTTATAGTTATATTTATCAACACTAATATTTCCATTTACAATTAGAAATTCTAGCTTATCATTTACTATACCTTCCAGTGAAATATCATTGAAAAAATCTTCAACAACTATCTGAAGATTTTCAAAAGATTGAATATTAACATCTTCACTTATCAGACAATCAACGAATATCTTTTTATTTCTATCACTTGAAATCATCTCATAATTAAGTAAATCAGTATAATTTTTCGATAAATTTAAAAATACAGCAAGCTGTCTCTTTTTATAAACATGTGATTGTATAAAATTAATTACATTATTCCAGGAAGGATTTATTTTATTATTTTCGAATAGTGCCCCCCATATATCATATCCTTTTCTTACTTCAGATAAATCATCAATTTTATATTCCTCACTAGTAATGATTTTTTGTTTAACTTCATTATCTATATCAGCATTATTAAGAATATTTCGATATTGATCTTTGCTACCTACTCTTATTTTTCCAGAATCGATTAAACGAGAAATAGTGGCCATGTTATTTTCAATTAGATTGATAAGATCCATGTCATCTAAATCATATACATCCGAAAGGCTAAAGGTATTAGAAAACACCTTATTACTTAGGGAGTCAAGAGCTATCAATAGGTTAGAATGGTTAATACAAAATAACTCTTCTTTGATGATAAAATTTAAAAAATCAATATCATCAGCGCAGTCATTTATTTTTTGAAACTCCACTTTAAAAAATTTAAACATACCTCTAATTTTTTCATTTTTTCCGTCTGGCATAGCATTAACAATATTTTCATTTTCATCAATATAACACTTAATACTCTCAATACTATTTTCGTTAATTTTATTTTTATCGATACTTAATAATAATCCAACCAAAACCTCATTTCTTTTTTCTATTGTTATATTTTTATACGATATAATATTTGACCAAATCGTAGGCCAATTATCAATTATTAGAGATCCAAAAATTTCTTTATGAGTAAGCTCTTGAATAGCCCCATAAATAAGGTCTATATTATCATCCTGTGGTTTTAAGCCATACTCAATTACCTCAACAACTATTCTTTCATGTTCATGAATCAACAAATAGTCAATCATACTGTAATTAAAAAATGAAGCACTGCGTAACTCATCTCCTGATAAATATTTGAGAATCTCAGTACAATCTATTAGTTTTTTATTTGGGTCGGTTTCTTCATTGTTTTTAACCGCCATAATAAAATCCATATCACTTTTAGAAATATTTCCCTCATAAAAAATAGATATATAAAGATGATACTGTTCATCTATATAGCCCTTTTTAATCATATGAATAAGTAATTTTTCATCATCCATATCATTAAAAATATTCGATCCTCCAGATTTCTCAACCAGACCCTTAATAGACAAGCGTGGAATTGAAAATATCTCATCCTTAAGATCTTTAATTTTTAAATTACTTTCATCTTTATTTGTTCTAATTTTATTTTCAATATTATGCTTACGGATTGAATATGATGGCTCTATATTGTTTATCAAATCAGCAAACATTATCATACTATGATGTCCATATGTATATTTACAATAAACTTTATTTTTAACCATTAATGATTCAAAATTTTCTGGATCAGAAATGTCTTTAATCGGGTATTCATCTATGGATACAATCTCTCCAAAACCCCCATCAAAATTTTTTATAATTAAAAATAAATATAGATCATTTAGCTCTTCAGGAGTTTGCAAGTGCTCTTTCTCAAAATCAATTATACTATCTTTAATTAGATTAATTTTACTTTCAATAGAAATTCTAAAATCTCCTCTTAAGACTTTTAACTTATTAAAAAAACATGCTAACTTACCACCACCGTGGTGAAGCTTAGAAAAATCATCGCAATAAATATTTTTGTAAATAATAAAACTGAATAATTTTTTCAGTTCAATATTAGGTATATTTTTTTGAATAATTGATTTATATATTCCGTATTCAGCTACGATATTCTTTAACATTCTCATATCATCGACAAACACAGCAATATCTCTTAGATAAACATCATCAAATTCATTTTTAAATCCAGAGTCTTCTAAAAGACGTTTTAATAAAGGGAATGAGTTTGATTTGTTTGTAACGGGGATAATAGGAATTATTGCATCAAAAAATTTTGTTCTACTTGATCCTTTAAAAACATCATCTTTCAATGCATATATAAATCGCACACACTGTTTAACATCTGCACTATCATTAATTAATTTATTTAGCTCTTTAAGCTGAACAAATATTTCTGAGCACTTAAACCTATCTAAATCTTCAAAAAAAACAACATCAGATTTTGTTTTTGAAAAATAATATATAATTTCTTCTAGAAAAATATTAAATACAGAATCATTTGAACTCTGCTCAAATGCAACCTCTCCTTTCAATGGATTAAATTTACTCAGATTAAACTTAGGTAATATTTTTAAAGCATCTTTTATGGATAAAATAAGGATAGAAATAATATAAATAATTAGTACCAATGAAAACATGGAAATTACGCCATCTTTTACCAACTCATAAAAAATATTTTTTAATGAATATTCAGGTATATAAGATATTATTGCGATAGCAATAGCCAACATGACAAAACTAACAGATGAAACAATAGTACTAAAATATTTAGGGTGAGATTTAATTATTTTTCTAAATCTTGAATTTGGAGTACTCTCACTATTGGTTTTATATAAAATCTGTTGAACAATGCTTTTTTCAATTTTATTTATATTTTCTGTGCCATCTGATACGTCTTTTTTCGATTTATCATCGCCAAATGCACCGAGTGATATACAAGTATATTTATGATATGGATTAAGCCTCATATAAGTATTAATAAATGAGCTTTTCCCCCCAGAGTAAGGCGCTGTTATTGCGATTTCTTTAACTACTTCACGATTAATTAACAGCTCATTTAAACGATCAATATATTCTTCACAATTTTCAGCATTATCTATTGGGCAGAGATCAGGAAATTTAGATGAGTTAAAAACTGGCTTCTCACTGTTAATCTGAATTAATTTCCAACATAGATCTACAATTAATTTTTTAAAGAATTTAGTTACATAATTAATCATTTTTATCCTTATAATAATTTTTTATATCTGATATCTTAGATAAATTTTCTATTAAAAAATCGGGGCACCCATATTTTTTATATTCTTCTTTGCCGTTTTTAATTGAGTGAACTTCTCTACATCTATTGCCAATTACGTTAACTTATCAACATAAACATGATGCATTTTTCGTTGCTTACATTCGTCATCGGTTTTTCTGTGCAGAAGAGATATCTCTATTTTACTACCAGGCTTGTATATATTGGCGTGTTTACGCATTAAACATGCGTGATCACCCATAGGAATATGCATCGATACGGCGCTGAGCAATATTAAATCAGCACTGACTTCTTGTTTGGTGATGTTACTTAATGCGGGCAGCCTATCTTTTAGCCATGCTGTATTTAAGCCTTGGGTAGCGTTTTGTCTAAGTTGAGATGGTGCTTTGGCTGGCTTGGTAGCAAGGGTTTGACTATTGTTTTTTGTGTTATGCGTTTTAGTGGCTAATGCGGTAAGGCGCTTAGCATCACGGCCAGCGCCAACGCCTACATCAAGAATACGCGCATTGGGGTTTTTGATAATTGAAGGTAAACATTGAGACAAGCTTTTATGCACCTCTTCAAATGGTTTTGAGAGGTATTTCGGTGCTAATTCAGTAGCCTTTTTATGATAGATATTGGGTGACAATTGCGTATTCCTTCGCCTAAATATTTGCACGCTTTATTTCGCACAATATGATCTAATTATTATTATTTTTTGTCAATAATTTACGACCGATCAATGTAATAAACGTTCTAAAGTTACAAATTGCTCTATTTTAAAGCAACATTATTAAAGCAGCATGACTAAAGCAACATTGTGTTTATTTTAGTTACCTGAATTCAAGTCATTCGTTTTGACACTTCTGCATGCGTCAATATTGATTCCGTATACTCTGTTTTGTGCATGTAGCCACCGATACGATTTTTCTTCGCAGAAAACGTAATTCATGTCTCTAATTTTTGAGTTAACGAGATAGCCCGCTAATTGCGGAAACGTAAATATCAACCCTATAGATATAAACGCTATTCTTGTGGCTTTCTTGTTGTATGAGTTAGATATTATTTTGCCAGTTAACTCGTGAACCATAAAAATGACGAGTATCCCTGCGCCTAACCCAACGCCTAACATGTACATGGCACCTTTATTAAATTCTATCACTTCTTTTTTTGTTATTAGGCTTATAGATACATCATATACATAGTATCCAAATGCCAGAAGTGCACATAGGCTAAAAAGTGCGAACACAATAACGGTTATACATTTTGTTGGCGTCAATGTTTTTATATGCTCTCCCATTTTTAATAGACCCTCGGAAAATATTTGCGCAAGAAAGGAAATCGGGGACACCCATATTTTTTCGACTTATATATCAAAGAAGTCTTCATCTATTTTCTTCAGGTGCAATACCTGTTCGTCTCGGCTACCAATGTTATATCGCAGCATGAGTTTTGCTAATTCTTTGCCATTGATAAGTACAATGCGCGTGCCTAAGTTTTGTGCGGTCTCGATGGCTGATGATGTAAACTCAGATGTTGTAATAAAAATGCCTTTTTGTGCTTTTTTCAGGTTTAATGCACCAAAGAAGTCACGAATATCACCAGCACCCACATTGTTACCTTGGGCATAACGTTTAGCTTGTATGTATATCTGATCTACGCCTAAAGGGTCTTGATCTATAACACCATCAATGCCGTTATCTCCTGTTTTACCTAGCGCATGTGCTGCACCTTCGCCTGTTCCACCGTATCCCATAGCGATGAGAAGTTCAATTAATAGGTCTTCAAAAAAGGCTGGCGTGACTTTGCGGGTGCGTTCTAGAATGTCTAGGGCTAACGAATCATTAATTTGTTTGTAAGCCAAGCGAAGGGCTTCATCGGGCGTTATGTCGTCAACATCGTTATTATCTTCAACATCATTTTTAGTTGTTACATTTTTTTGGTCTTTAAAAGCAATAAACTCATTAAACTGCTTTAGGTATTGATTATCAATAACGGCCTGCTTGTCTTTAAGGGCAGAGCTCCCTCGTTCCGTAATGATGAAATGGGCACGTCTAGTAACTTCTAACAAGCCTGCTTTTGTTAGATAAGTTCGAGCCCAGCCTACGCGATTGTCTAAAATACTTTGTTTGCCACTGGGTAGCGTTTCTTCCTGCTCTTGTTCCGTTAATTCAAACTTATTTGCGAGTTGATTGATAACATCTCGAAGTTTCACTTCGTTGCCATTAGCCGCCTGAGCTATCTCAAGAAATGGGCGCATAAACTCTTGGTAGTTGGGGATCATCTATTATCCTTTTGTTTTTCTAATTCTTGCTCTGCGATAGCCCACGGTAATCGTCTGCCATTTGCTTTCATCTGGCTATATGCATCTTTTGCTTGTTCGATATTGATTTTCTGATGAACGACCAACTGCGTAACGAGCCAAATGGTGCCTTTAACAATAGCGGCTTCTTTCTCTGCTGCTTTTCTGAGCGCCAGATCTCCCGTTAGCAATGGACACTGCTCTTGCTTAGCTAAAGCAAGTGCAAAACAATCGTTTCTACTTGCTCGGGTATAGATTCCTGTTAGCTGCATGGCATACATCATTGATTCTGAAGAAACCCCTTTTAACGCCAACCCTAAATCGGGTAAGTGAGCATGTTCTTCTTCCAGCTCTTCAAAAAATAGAATATCTGGCGTTGCGAAATTAAAGGGTAATTGAAACATTGCTTCCAACAAGCTGCCTTCTTCCATGTCAATAAGGATATTGGCATCACTGATTAGAAGCTGCTGCATCTTTAGCCTCCTGGCCTAACTTTGCTTGAAGCGGCACCTCCAACTTTCGCTCTTTATGAAAGCTAGAAACAGACATGCCAAGTAACTCAGCGGCTTTTGATTCTCCTATGTACTCCTCACCTAAAGCACGGTAAACCAACTGCTTGTGTAGATAAGTCGATTCATGAGGGTAAGCTTTTCCTGGCTCTTGAGTGCGCCAGCTATTTTTACTGAATAGCATAAATAGGTTTTTCTGAGTCGCTGGCGTAATTATTCCACATTGGCCAGCTCGAAACAGTGCTGCCAGCATGCTAATACCATATTCGTGCTTAAGCATAAATAATTCACGCGGTTCAATATGACGGCGTTTTTCACCCAGGTGTTCAATAAGCTTTTGGGCTGGTAGAAGAAATGCGCCAGCAAAGGCGTTACAAACTTTCTCTTCGTCAATATCTTCAACCAAGCGACCATGCACGACTAAGTGACCTAGTTCGTGAGCTAAAGTGAAACGCTGACGGTCTCCACTTTGGGCAGTAGAGATCACCACTACAGGCGTGCTGCCAATTTTACCTGCTAAGCCATCAAACTTCTTATTGGTTTCCACGTCGGTGGTAATGATCATCACCCCTTTGGCTTCAAGGGTATCAATCATATCGTGAATCGGGTTTAGGCCGAGATCCCAGGCATGGCGCATTTGAATCGCTAAGTTTTCAACTTGCTCCAAGCTAGTAATGTGCTTTGGTAGATCAGACGGCAGGCCAAACTCAGAAATCGGTTTCACTGAGTCTGGATATAGCTCTAAAAGCTCTTGCCAGCGTTCAGCTTGGTCTAAAACGTCACCATTGATTCTGTCTAACACTTTCTTTGGTGTGCTCGCACGTTTGCGGTACTCAACACCCTCTAGCTTCACTTTGGTCGGTCGAAAGAAGTATTCAGTGCGAACATCTAAAGCTTTGGCAAGCTTAAGCAAGTTTGACGAGGAGGGCATAGTTGTGCCATGTTCGTACTTCTTAATTGCGTTAGCGGACAAGCCAACTTCATTAGCTAATGCACTCATTGACAGCCCGGCAGCCTTGCGGGCTCGTTCTAGGCGTTGTTCAAACATGGTATCCTCTCAAGCAATGAATTGGTTTATAAAAAAAATAAAACTGCAAATAATATAAACCTAATTACCGTAATTTTCCATCTAAATTACAGTTCTACTAACTCCATGTTACGCAAACACCAAGCTTCAATTCATTACCACGCCAAGCCTTATGCTTGCTCATAAAATGAGTAAAATTAGAGCATAAAATTAGAGGACACCCATAAATCTATTTGGCTAAATGGCGTGAATTAATAAAACTTGAGGACAGCCATAAATTTGGGTAAATACGCATCCATATCGCGTAGCGCTTTACAGTATGTCGGTTATCACTTGGCCTGATTTTTTGTAGGGCAGTAGTATTCGCCCATAATACCCTGCTGCGATGGATAATAGTGCAGTGCTAAGTAACAATACCGTCTTGTAATAGGTTGCGTGTGTTAATCAGGCTATGCGTGCTCATGTTTATCTCTGAAGTGCTTGTTAATGAGTAAACAAGTTAAATAGCTCGGTGTTTAGGTAGTAGTTGTCTTTGCCTAGTTTGTGTTTTGTTACTATGCCAATATCAACCAGCTGATTTAGGTATTTACTGGCTGTATTGCGGTGTATATTTAACTCGTTAACTAAAAACTCTACTTTTGTATAGGGGTGTATAAATAAATTATTAATTAACTCGTGGCTGTACAGTTTGGGCAATTGGGTTTTAATAACGTGCTTATGCTTTTGCATTAATGCCATCATTGCTTTTATGGTTGCGAGTGTGTCTTGGCTGGTTATTTGTAGCGCTTTTAACATATACAGCAACCAAGGCTCCCAGTTATGGGTTTCTCGTACTTGTTGTAACAGTGCGTAGTATTGCGCTTTATTTTTGTTTAAGTAACGTGAAAGATACAAGATAGGCGCACCTAATAAGTTTTGTTTACTTAAAAATAGGATATTTACAATACGCCCTGTTCTACCGTTGCCATCGTAAAACGGGTGAATACTTTCAAATTGATGGTGAATAAGTGCCATTTTAACTAGGTCGTCATAGTCACTGAGTTCGTCATTATTGATAAACGCTTCTAAGTCACTCATTAATTGAATAATGTCATCTGCCGTTTGTGGCGGAGTATAAATAACTTGCTGAGTCTGCTGGTTGACTAATTTTGTGCCGCCTTGTCTTCTAAACCCGGCATCGTTATTTTCGATAATACGCTGGATGTCGATAATGGTATTGTTGGTGAGTATTCCCGTTTTTTTAACGGTCTCGTAGCCAACTTCTAGTGCCTTTGCGTAGCAGTGAACCTCTTTGGCGTTGTTAGAGGTAAATTGTTGAGTTGGGTAATGGCTGCGGTATATATCATCTTGTGTTGTGATGATGTTTTCGATTTCTGAGCTTTCTTTTGCTTCTTGTAAGGATAGCGTCGCTAATAGTATGTATTGGTTTGGTAACGTAACAGCTAGCCCCTTTAATTCTCCTAGGGCCTGATGTGCTTTAGCTGTCGCTTTTAAAACCGCTTTGGTTTCAATATCCCCAAGTTGGGCTAACGGGGTAAATGCATAGCTGTTTACATTAATATCTGTCATTGGTGTTTGTCGCTGCTTTTCTGATTGTTGTGCATGCTCAATAAACATGCACAAAAAAATAGATTAATTTGTGCGTACTCTAGCATACGTGCACATAAAACCTAATATTTTATGCATGTTTTGTCGTGTATATGGCTTTAGAGTACAGAACAGCGAAAACTTGAAAACTTGAGTGAAAACTTGAGTATGAAAACTTGAGGACATCCATATTTTTTATATTTTTTCTGGATTCCTAAAATTAGAGGACACCCATAAATCTATTTGGCTAAATGGCGTGAATTAAGGCCTTACCCCAAAAGCCCAAGGGTAAGTGGAGTGTTATAACACATGAAGTGTGAAGCAAAGCATAAAAGTGAAACTATAACTTCTCTATATCATAAAAAATGAAAATATAGTTTCACCTTAACCTGTTTGACCATATTAAATAATCACTTTACTCAAAGTTAAAAGTGAAGCTATAATTTCACTATCTGAAAATTTAAGAAAATATAGTTTCATTATGAGTACTATCAAATCAACAGCAAAGCGTACCGCCGTCGTTTTTCCAAAACATAGAAAGGTATTAAGCATCTTAGGCGAGAACTTAACTCTGGCGATGAAGCGGCGTGGCATTACCCAAGAAATGCTGCATGAAAGAACGGGGCTGTCTAAACCAACGTTACGAAAAATCTTAAAGGGCGATCCTACCGTTTCGCTTGGTCACTATGTCAACGTATTAGCCTGTTTAGGTCTCTTGGAAGACCTAGCCAACGTCGCCTTTGATGACGAGCTGGGAAGAAAGCTGCAAGACATTAAATTGCTGAACAAAAAATAAGAGTGTCGCGTTATGGATATATACGTTTATGCTAATTGGACTGAGCCAACCGACCCCATATTAGTTGGCATATTACGATCATCAGAAATTAGAGGCAAAGAACATTTCAGCTTTAGTTATGACAAGACATGGCTAACTTCCGATTATGCTTGCCAGATTGACCCTTTTTTAAAACTATTCGTTGGCGAGCAACATGCGCAGGGCGATAAGAATTTCAAAACATTTCTCGACTCATGCCCTGATCGTTGGGGTCGATTGTTAATGCAACGCAGAGAAGCAGTGGTTGCTAGACAAGAAAAACGGAGAGCAAAAAGCCTATACGAGACGGATTACTTACTAGGTGTTCACGATTCATTTCGCATGGGAGCACTGCGCTTTTGTACATCACCAACGGGTCCATTTTTAGACGATAGTGATGAGCTAACAGCGCCCGCAATAACAAGCTTACCCGAGCTACAATATGCCGCCAATAAAATCGAAGAAACTCCAGATTTAGATAATCCAGATTATCTAAAATGGCTCAATATGCTGGTTTCACCGGGTTCATCACTAGGTGGAGCTAGGCCAAAAGCGTCAATTAGAAATCACGATAACAGTTTATGGTTAGCTAAGTTTCCTAGTCGTCACGATGATTACGATATTGGCTTGTGGGAGTTCATTGTATACCAAATGGCCATTGCGTCTGGCATCGAAATGGCTGAATCAAAAGTTGAAGCCATTGGCAGGTATCATATTTTTTTAACAAAAAGGTTCGATCGCACCGAAACAGGAAAGCGGCTACATTTCAGCTCTGCGATGACTCAACTAGAGTACTTTGATGGTCAGGATGATGGAGCAAGTTACTTGGAACTGGCTGAGTTTCTGATACAGAACGGCTCGAATACTCAGGCAGACCTTGAACAACTTTGGACCAGAATACTGTTTAATATTATGGTATCTAATTGTGATGATCATCTTAGAAATCACGGGTTCATTCTGGAGTCGACTGGTTGGCGACTATCTCCCGCCTACGATATCAACCCTATGTTATATGCCACTGGTCTACACCTTAATATTGATGACGTAAGCAACGCACTTTCGGTTGAATTGGCATTTGACGTTGCAGAATATTTTCACGTTACTGCAAGTAAAGCCAAGGCCATCCACCAAAGATTGTTAAAAGCCGTTTCACAATGGGAAAGCCTTGCCAAAAAATCGGGCATCCGCAAAGAAGAAAGAGAACTATTGAAAGGCTGCTTTATACTCGCATAGAACGAAAAAACGCTTTTATGCGCGTAAACCTGCAAGCTTGAGGACACCCATATCTCTTCTAGATTCCCGACCAGACACTTCGGGAATGACGCATATTCTGGTGTGTATTTAAAAACGGTAAGCGTATTTTGATAATGACTTTTCGTTATGCCTGTTTTTATATTGCTGTTATTTAATAGTGTATCCACCTATATTTGTTATTATTGCGTCCTTCCAAATACCTTTTAAAGCAACTTTTAAAACGGGTTTTAAATCGGCTTTTAAAGCGACGTTCAAACATATAAGGCAACAACTGAGTGGCAGTTTTTCAACTTAGAGATTATCAACAAGATGCCGTATCTGCGGTGCTTAAACACTTTCGAAAAAGCAACGAATCTGCGGTGATTGTTTTGCCTACGGGTTCAGGTAAAAGCCTTGTTATTGCCGAACTTGCTCGCTTAGCAAAACGAAAAATACTGGTGCTCACGCATGTAAAAGAGTTGGTCGAGCAAAATCATGAAAAATATGAGAGCTATGGTGTGGCTGCTGGTATTTATTCTGCGGGTTTAAAACTTAAAGAAACTCAACACCAAGTTACGTTTGCCAGCATACAATCGGCAGCCCGCAATTTAGATGATTTTAATACGCCCTACTCCTTAATTATTATTGATGAATGTCATCGCGTTAATTTAGCCACTACTGATTTACCCAGTGTTCCGTTTAGTGAACAGCCTAATGACCCGTCTAAACGCCAGCCAAAAGACCAGATTAAAGACCACACTAAAGACCAGGTTAAAGAGAGATCTACAAACAACAGTCAAAACAATACTAAAGACGCGTCAACTGGCGAATCAGAAGAAAGCGCAAGCAAGCAGGAAAATAGTAATCAGTATCAACAAATTATTGATAAATTAATGCAGGTAAACCCTGACGTAAAATTATTAGGTTTAACCGCAACGCCTTATCGTTTAGGTATGGGCTGGATTTATAAAAAGCATTATCGCGGCTTTGTGCGAAGCGAAGAGAAGCGACCTTTTGAGCATTGTATTTATGAACTACCGCTGCACTATTTAATTAAACGTCACTATTTAACCAAGCCCAATTTAGTTGATGCCACCATAGAGCACTACGACTTTAGCAGCTTGCGAGCAAACGCTTCTGGCGACTATAGCCCTGCGGATATGAATCATTTGTTAAATAAACACCCAAGGGTGACGCAAGGTATTATTGAACAGGTGATTGAATTAGCTGAAAAGCGCCAAGGTGTTATGATTTTTGCCGCGACAGTTGAGCACGCAAAAGAGGTTTATAGTTACCTACCCGCCACATTAAGTGCCTTAATTACGGGTGCTACCGACAACACCGAGCGCGATGCGTTAATTAAAGCATTCAAGCGTAAAGACATTAAATATTTGGTTAATGTGTCGGTATTAACCACTGGCTTTGATGCGCCCCATGTCGATATGATTGCGATATTACGCCCAACACAATCGGTTAGCCTTTATCAGCAAATAATTGGTCGTGGCCTGCGCTTGAGTGAAAACAAGAAAGATTGCCTGGTGATTGACTATACCGATAATGATTTTGACCTTTATCAACCGGAAGTTGGCGAGAAAAAGCCAAATAGTCAAAGCCAGCCGGTGCAAGTTATTTGCCCTAGTTGTGAATTCCCTAATATATTTTGGGGTATTTGTGATGATGACGGTGATTTAGTAGAGCATTACGGCAGACGATGCCAAGGCCTGATTAATGCCCCCCGTGTCGAACAAGAGCAGAAAAAGCAACCAGAGCAGCACCTTAGCGATAGCCAATGTGACTTCCGTTTTGTTTTTAAAGAATGTCCGCACTGCGGTGGTGAAAATGACATAGCTGCGCGTACTTGTTTACACTGCTTTGAGGTTTTGGTCGACCCCGATGATATGTTAAAAAAGGCACTGCAACTTAAAGATTCAAAAATAATTCGCTGCGCAGGCCTCCATTTAGCCAGAGCAAGTGGTAAAGAGAGTGATAAAGAGAGTGGCAAGGTGAGCGGTAAAGGCGCTGATAAGTTACACATTACTTATCATGATGAAGAAGGTGGTGAGCTTAATGAGACTTTTGATTTTGCTAGGCCTAATCAAGTTAAAGCGTTCAACGCTATTTTTGCTAAACGCCTTAGCGCTAAAATCAATGTGCAACTGGGCTCAACTGAGACGTTTGAAGTAACGACTGTAGAGCAAGCATTAAGGTTAGCTAACGTATTGCCGTGTCCTGATTTTGTTATTGCCAGAAAGCAACAATACTATTGGCGTATTAAAGACAGAATTTTTGATTATCATGGTAAATACCGAAAAGCGAATGCGCTTAAATAAACGCAATGGCTTAAGCCATGCAACTGCATTATGGCCTGCTTTGTTATTTCCACACGGTAAAAGCGTGCTGACTTGAGTGATAGCAAAACTTGAGGAGCTTGAGGGCACCCATAAATTTACCCCATAAATTTGGGCAAATAATTATCCAGATGGCGCAGTGCTCATGATACCCTGCTGTGTTAATTAATAGTGCAAAGCACTGCCAACCCCCCTCCCCAATGAAGACGGCACCATGGCGAAAAATACCCAGTTACACCCTCGCAATCAACACCGAGACGGTTATGATTTTTCACGGCTAGCGGCTCAGTCGCCTAAGTTAAAGGCGTTTATTGTGAGCGGCCCTGAGGGGCAAGCGACGATTAATTTTCACGATGAGCAAGCCGTGCGTGCGCTTAATCAGGCTCTGCTAAAAACACATTACGCTATTCATTTTTGGGATATTCCTGCGCAGTATTTGTGTCCGCCCATTCCCGGGCGGGTGGACTATATTCATTATTTAGCCGATTTACTGGCCGAGGATAATAAGCAGGTTGTTCCGTGTGGGCGTGCTATTAAGGCGTTGGATATTGGCACTGGCGCTAATTTGGTTTATCCGCTTACGGGCCAAAGTGAGTATGGCTGGCACTTTACGGGTGTGGATATCGACCCTGTATCCATTAAGGTTGCACAACAATTGTGTGAGTCTAATAAGTTAAAAATTCATCTTAAGCTACAAAAAAACCGCAAACATATTTTTAAAGGCGTGATCGGCTCTAATGATCTTTTTCATGTCACGTTGTGCAACCCGCCTTTTCATGCATCGGCTGAGGCGGCAAATAAGGGCACTCAGCGCAAATGGAAAAACTTGGGTAAGGGGCCATCTAAAAAACTCAATTTTGGCGGCCAAAGTAATGAGCTATGGTGCCCGGGTGGTGAGGTGAAGTTTATTGCGAGTATGATTGAGCAGAGTGTTGAATTTGCCGGCCAGTGTTTGTGGTTTAGCTCGTTGGTTTCCAAAAAAGATAACCTTAAGCCGCTGTGTAAGCTATTAAAAAAAGCCAACGTGGCTGAATTTAAAATTATTGATATGGCGCAAGGGCAAAAGGTGAGCCGCTTTATTGCATGGACATTTATT
The DNA here is from genome assembly GCA_937920545.1 of uncultured Saccharophagus sp. GTDB lineage: Bacteria > Pseudomonadota > Gammaproteobacteria > Pseudomonadales > Cellvibrionaceae > Saccharophagus. Next base: position 22,854 of record CAKZUG010000089.1, on the reverse strand, counting down.
GAAAAAAATCAGCGCCGCGTGTAAAAATATTGGCTGTGGTGGTAAGTGACGCCGCCGCTTTGTAACAGGCTACGTGTGTTCATTAGGTTTTGTGCGCTCATGCGTATCCTCGAAGTGTTTATTTGTTGATGTATAAACACATTAATCTACAAACACGTTAAAGAGTTTGGTGTTTAGGTAGAAGCAAACTTTAGGGTAACGGTAACTTTCAAGCTAGCTGTCAGAGAAAACTTGAGAGGAAACTTGAGGACACCCATAAATTTGGAAAGCAATTTGAGGACACCCATAAACTTGCAATAAACTTGCCCATCAACTTGCAGCTTGTAGCGGCTGGCCCGGTACGCGTTCCCGCGCGAGCATGGGAGCGCGTTATTATTGATTTTTCTACACTAGCTCTTCAGCAACGGGGTTCGTGTGTGCGGGTTCGCTACCCATGCAGCAACGCTTGTGCTTTTTACCACTGCCACAATAGCAGGGGTCATTACGGCCAATTTTCCTTGTTTTTTCTCTTATGGTTAATGGGGGTAACTGTTAAGCGCAATGGCGTGAGCAGGTCAACCCACTATGCGGTTGAAGCTAATATGGGCTTGAGGCTAGCAAAAACCAAGGCTAACGCGCGGGTAAACTGTTTGTGCCTGCTGTTCATACAAGCTGCTCATGTAGGCCATACACATTATCAATAAACGTTGTCGGTATAGGCTATTGGTGCGCGTAGGCGGCTTTGAATGATACAACAAAAAATATGTATGCTTAAGCAGGTTATGCCGATTGAAGTCAGGTAGCTTTGGTAAGAGCGCTATAAAAGTCAATATCAGAAGGGCTATATAAAAAATCCCCCCTGCATAACAGAGGGGGAATTGAGGAGTGTCAATCAAATAAAATAGCTGGTGTTAAGTTGCTGGTGCTTAGTACTGATGATTCTTAGTTCTAATGATTAGTTGCTTGTTTGCACCTCAAGTTCGGTTACGCCTATCCACTCATTTGAGCGGTCGCTGAGGCTGTGCACCATCACTTTTACGTAACGTCCTGTTGCTTCAAATGTGGCGCTTTGCGGGCCATCTAGTATGGCTTGGGTTTTGATCACTTTTGTGTCGTTAACCACTTTGTTGAAGGATCTATCTGGGTAGTCACCTACAAATACTTGGTAGCGCAGCTGCTGGTTTTGTGCTGACCATAATTTCACGCCTGTAATGATTGTGCTTTCGCCTAGATCTACGACTAAACGTTTACCGTCTGCGGTTGGTCTCCAGAGTGATTCGTCACTGGTATCGCCATCAAATACGTTAGCTGCGCTGTTTTCTGGCTGTGTTTCGTCAGATGATACAACCAGCGGCTTAACGTCAAACGGTATGATTGTACGTGTTTCTAACCCGTTAACGTCGGTGGCAACCGCTGAAATAATGTGTGAACCTACAGGTAAGCCAACCATTTCAATTGGCTTGTTTTTATGACCCCAAACATAGGGTGCGGCTGTATCTTCGCGGATAAACGTGTCGTTAATATACAGTTGTACACCTGCAATATCGGCCGACCCTTCGGCTGTAGCCGATATTGATAGAGACTGGTAGCCAACAGTTTTAATGACGCGGTCTTGGGTTAAGCTCACAACTGGCGGCGTAATAGACACCACGTTAAATAACATGGTGGCTTCTACTTCGTTGCCGTTAGTGTCGGTGGCGACGGCTCTAAAAACGTTTTGACCCGTGGGTAAGTACAGTAATTCTAGCGGTTTGTTTTTATGGCCCCAAACATAGGGCGCGGCTTTATCTTCACGGATAAAGGTATCGTTGGCATATAACTTCACACCCGTTACGATCGTGTCGGTTGGGTTATCCACCGTTACTTTAAACGATAGTTGGTCGTAACCTTCCGGTGCTGTTATAGATGCTTGCGCGAAATTAACGCTTATTTTAGGTTGTGCGCCTACATTTAAGCGCATTGTTGCTTGGCCTTGTACGCCATCGCTATCGGTAGCCACTGCTCTTAATATTGTTTGGCCTGCAGAGAAACCCAATAACTCGTTAGGTTTATTTTTATGCCCCCAGATATATGGGCTTGACGCGTCTTCACGGATAAGCACGCCGTTGGCGTATAAGGCTACGCTAACAATATTTTTATCGGCGATAGGGCTTATGGCTTCTACTTTTAGTGATAAAGTCTCGTAACCTTCTTGTACATTCAACGCAGGCTGCGGGAACGTGACGCGTGGCTTAGGTACAACAGGCGTGCTGTTCTGGCCATCTACATCTAAGTCGATAATGTGTAAATAAAGCGGGAGTGAATTACCCGCACCGCGCCCCATCAGATAATAATAGAGTTTACCGTCTTGGATGTGTACACGCCCGTGGTCAAATTGTAGCCCGCCTTTAGCTTCATATACACGCTCAAAATCATTGGTGCCTCCTGTTGCCTTTTCAACAAAAGGAAATCCGTTTTCTAAACCAATAATGTAAACATTGTTTCCTGATGTGTATACATTTGATGCGCCAGAAAAATCTGTTGAGTGAATAAACTCTTCGCTACCTGCGGGCTTATATGAGTGTAAATTAACCTGCTCTGTACGGTCTGATGTGCGTACTTTACTAATAATATGCACATCGTTATTGTCCGTCACTGTCCAGTCAAAACCGCCTACAATGTAAACTTGGTTTTTACCTGTTTGCGAAATAAGATCACCGGGTTCAAAAATTTTAATTTTATCTGAGAGTGCAAGTGGGATATCAAACGGCTTACCAGTGTGATCTTTCCATTCGTCTGCACCGTCTGGGTGGTCTGAGTAGGCGTAGTAAATACCATTTTGGTATTGGTATTTATCATTATTGTCACTACTACGCTGCTGAAATCCGACACGTAGTTTACCGTTAACATATTTCATGCTGCCGTAAAGGCCCCAGTTATAATCACTACCTGCATTTCTAGCATTTAACACGTTAAACTGTGTGAATTTAGACCATTTTTTAGCTTGTGCATCGTAACGTGAGAAAACATAACCACCGTTATTATTCCCGCCTTTACGCATGTATAGCAAAATAGTACCGTCGGTGTTAGTAAAAAATGTAGGGTATGTTAGACGCTCGAATTGTCTTTTGTCTCCAAGGTTTCCCGTCATCGTTAGGTGCTTATAATCGTCGACGCCTTCACTCACACTGCTAGTGTCTTTTACGAATTGCTCAAGTGTAAACTCGCTATCGGGCACTTCTGCTGCGCCTGCAACAGTGTATGAATAACGAAAGTAATCGTCGGCAAACAAACCACCCGTTGGGCGTGTCATGCTGTAGGCATGCATGTCGTATAACATGTGAACCGTACCATCTATTGGACTAATAGCTACCGCAATGGTGTTGTGTGACTCGCCAATAAGTGGATTGCCATTAAAGCCTGTATGTTTATGCGGGAATTTAATGGTGGCCATTGCACCTGTTGTGGTGTTGTAACGCGTTAACATTACATGACGGTTAAATTTACCCCCTTGATACCATGTCATGAAAACATAGTTTTTGTAGCGCTTTACGCTATCACCATGCGCTGAAATGTTACGACCAAAAAAGTAATCGTAAGATTCAGTGGTGGAATCGGCAGTACCTAGTGAGCCAAAGCCCACTTTTTTACCGTTAAAATGCAAACCAATATCAGTGATTTTTATTTGTTCTTCAAGTGTGACTTGCGCGTAGGCAGGCAATGTAAAAAAGCCAATAAAAAGAGATACGCACATAACGATTTTGGACAGGCGTGATTGTATATTCATAACTGTGATCCTATTTTTTGATTTTTATTTTTATTTTTATTTTTATTTTTATTTAATAACGACTTACTATATTTTTTATTATTTTTATCACTGGGTTGTATTTGTACTTTAGTGCCATCTATAGCGTCTTACTTTATTATTATGTACTGCAACTTTAGTGTTAATTACACTTAAACTTATCATTAGATATATTAATTCACAAGTTTTAAGCGTGTATTTTTTACATTTTTAAAAAGATAAACTCAACACAGCCTCTAATGAACAATAAAGATTTATTCTTATTGATAACCAAAAACAATCAATTTAAATCACGCACTTTAGACTTTTACATTTTCGTGTTCCACATAGACATACCCCTATCCTACCTACATAGAATAGGGGTATGTCTATGTGCAAAAAAAAACGCCCCTTAAACGGGACGCTTTAGTCATGCTATTGAGTAACTCTTAACTCAATTCTGAGCTAACCCAGAGAAAAGGTAAGCATTAAAAAATATAGTTAAGACTCAAGTTAACAATTGTAGTGTCTCCTGAGTCAGATGGATCAAGTAAATTTTCCACTTTATTATCGTAATACGATATCTCGCCTTTAAGGGCAATGCCGGCGGCAATATCATAACGAGCGCCAATGGTTAGCATGCTATAGTCTTCAAAGAAGAACGATTGCAGACCAGTGTTTAGCGCTGTTGCACCGGGAATAAAATCAGCTGGCAAACTAGCAACGCGATCGGTAAATTTAATATCGCCTGCACCATCTCTTGCCTGTAAGGTTATATGAGGAGTCCATTTACCCACTCTAAAACCAGATGTTAAATAGTATGCGGTATCGTCTGGAGTAAATGACTCTTCAAGTACAACTTGTGTCCACTCTCCCCCTACAAACCATTTGAAATTATCGTAATTAAACCCTATACCAACAAAGGTGCCTTCATCGTCGTCTATGCGAAGGTCATCAGCTAAAGCATTGATACCTGGCGGAATATTTTCAGGGCCACCTACAGCTTGCTCAACCGCACTCACAAAGCCATTTATTTGCGTATCTAAAACGGGAGATTGAAACACATTCGTGCCACGCCCAATCACAAGCCTACCTTTTAAATTTTGGTAAACGCCTGCTGCACTCAATAACACTACATCTCTACCTGCATTAACACCGCCAGCAATCTCGTCTTCATAATTACCGACTGATGCTTGTAATACGTATTCAAAATCGCCTGAATAATTATTGTAGTCGTACTGTAAGCCATTAATATTATTAAAAGCTACATCATAAACGGATGCCGGAGCGGTAATCCAATGATAGGAATACCCAACATCTAATGACGCTGAATACATAAATACAGGCAACCTAAACCGGCCCGCTGTAAAGGTGTTATTGCTGTTATGTTTATATGTTAAGTAAGCCCATTCAAAATCAGCCCCATAACCAGCTGAACCACGCGCAATAATTTGAGCAGTCGCACTGACTTTATCGTTAACTTGGCTAGATACTTGTAATGCAAAGAGGCTGTTATTTTCAAAATCGATTTCATCGGTAAAGCCAAAAATACCTGAACCACTATTCACTTTTCCTACATTTATATTTGCAAAACCGTCTACTCTTACTTCGCCAAAAGCTTGAAAACTAGCGCATAGTATTGATATAGAAAGAAGTGATTTTTTAAATAGATGTATCATCAATACTACCCCTAAAATTTAATAACTTTAACAGCGTCTGTTACTGCTGATTGATCAATATAACCGATTGCGCTTTGATTTTTCGAAACCAGATCAATCACGGCTGCATCACCCTCTACTTCTTTTGGCGGTATACCTTTGCCTGTGAAAACAAGCCTCGACCAATACGCTGCCACTTGGCTGGTACTGCGACCAAGAATGGCTTCATTAAAACTGTCTTGTAGGCTCGACCCTTTAGCTTGACTAACGGGGATGGTTTCTGATCCATCCGGAAACTGCTTGTCTTTACCTAAAAATATGCGGCTAATATGCTTTTTGGTTAATGTGTTCATATTATTTTTATTGATGACAGTAACAACTTGCGCATAACTAATATGCGTAAACACTAAAAAAAAGCATACGGCAAAATATTTTATATACACTGATATTTTCTCCTTTATAAAATTGTTATACAAATCACTCATCAACAACTCAAAATAAACATGAAAAAAGAGTTACTTTCTTAATGAGCATAGTCACTATTTTCTAAAAAAAATGTTTATAGCCGTTAAATCTATTATTTAATGTGTCTAATAATTTTATAATAAGCAAAAAAAAGCCAGATACTAAGCGTATCTGGCTTTTTAATAATGTGCTTAAACATTGCTTAATAAGTATATATAAGTGGTTTTTAGTTGTTATTCACCTATTGCGCCGCCGTCTATTTTTTCTATTACAACGGTTGCGGCACGTGGGCGTAACGTGACGCCTTCTGGTGTTATTTGCGTGGCATCGTTACTAAATGGCCAGTTGCCAGGGTGCTGTATGTTGGCAAAAAATGCGGTGTTATTGTCGGTAAAGGCCAGTCCTGTGACTTCACACCGGTTTGGCCCAACAAAAAAGCGCTTTAGCTCGGCTTGATTACTGGCGCGTAGCGGCATTTGCTGGTTTTGATTATTGGTTAGCTGCGAAGGTATGACGGCTAGCATCTGATCATTGGTGCCGTCTTTTACCTCACTTGCACCGTTGTCGGTTTGTATCCATAAAATACCGCGCGAATCAAAAACCAATCCATCAGGGCTTGCAAATTGGTTAAGGTCGGTTAAACCCGATAGGTTTGTTTCGCTGTCGCCATCGGCGGGCGCGCCGAAAACAAAAATATCCCACTCAAAAGCGGTTCCTGCTTTTTCATCCCAGCGAATAATATGGCCAAATTTATTATTGAGCCGTGGGTTAGCGATATTGGTATCGTCTGTACGCCGCGTATTGTTGGTAAGCGTCATGTAGGCTGTGCCCGTTATGGGGTCGACGGCACACCACTCTGGCCTGTCCATTTTGGTTGCACCCAGTAAATCGGCTGCACCCGCGGTATTGAGTATAATATCGGCTTGGGTAGCAAAGCTATCGCCCAACACATCACCCGATAAGGTTACGCTGGTAAGCGTCAGCGGTAACCATTCGCCTTGGCCTTCCTCACCAAAACGCGCAACATATAATGTGCCTGCATCCATGTATTTTTCACCTACGGCGAGACGGTCGATGCGGTTAGCGTCGGCAGGGTCCCATAGGGCGTCTGACTCATATTTATAAATATATTCAAAGCGTGCATCGTGGCCGCTATAAAACACAATGGGCTCACCTGCAACAGCGGGGCGCGGTTCGCAACCCTCATGCCTAAAACGCCCTAACGCCGTACGCTTGATGGCCCGCGACTGAGTAAAAGGATCGATTTCAACAATATAGCCATAGCCATTGGCTTCGTTGCGGTAATCTTGGCTTGGGGTTGATGCGCTTGGCGTAATGTTAAATCGGGCAAACTCGTCATTTTGCTCGGTGGGGTCGCCAGCGAGTTGATCCCAGCCGTAGCGTGTTGCATCACTACCCACGCCAATGCGGTCTTGGTCTGCGGTGCGCTCGCCCGTATTCACAAAATAACCAGGCCAGTTTTCCTCGCAGGTTAAGTAGGTGCCCCACGGCGTATAACCGTTACCGCAGTTGTTTAATGTGCCACGTGCTACTCGCCCATCGGGGCTGTATTTGGTGGTAAGTAATGGTGACATAAACAGCGGGCCAGATACGTCCATTTCAGTTGCGCCATTATACCGACGGTTAAGCGGATCATTTTTTACCACGTTCCATGTGCCGTTTGTTTTGGTAATACGCGCAACGGTTACGCCGTGGGCGTATATTTCTTTGCGTATTTCGTCTACCAGTGTGCGTGTTTCAATATCGTTGATTGTCTCGACAGTTTTGCCGTTGGCGTGTAAGGCGTTTTGGTCGATATATTCGTGATTCACCACCAGTAAGCCGTCTTCGCTACTGCCGTTTATTGCAAAGTAACGCATGCCGTCATGGTGCATACCTACTGCGTTGAGTTGGTCTTGAGCGGTGTTTGTACCGTCGTCTTGCCAAGGGTTAGCGTTGTCGTTAAGTGGTGTGCCCCAAGGTGCGAGCACTTGAGCTTTATAGCCGGGCGCAACAACAACCGCGTCAAGCTTAGCGCCATTGATGCTTTGAAAACCCAATTCTGTCACGCTAGGCTGAACGGTTAAATCTGTTGAGGAGGTGTTAGGTGACGATGATGAACCACCGCATGCAGATAACCCCACCGTGCTAAACGCTGCCATGGCGGCAATACCCGAGCCAGATGACAGTAATTTACGACGAGAAAAACGCGTATCTAAAATGCTATCGAAGGTTGTATTGTGTGATGTATTGTAAATAGTAGGGTCAAAAGTCGCTTCGCTCATAGCGTGCTCCAAATTAAGTATATTTACGGTATAAATTACTTAACCTGTGTGACACTTTCATGGACGCTATGTGACAATTTCGTGGCAGTTAGATGACAGTGTGCACGCTTATTCACTATCAATCTTGTTGATTCAAACAGCCAGCACGGCGGTAATCATCAGCGCAACAACACTATTTATCAGTGAGTAAAGATGGCCAGTTTTGGTCGGCATGCATGATGCTCTGCGCTTTTTGCTGCTGCCACTGCTTGTGTACATCTTTGTTGTAATTCAAATAAAGCTTGCCGCCATGTAATTCAAATACAGTTGGGTCTGAAGGTGCGAGCTTATTAATAGATACGGCGTACGAACAATACCCACCATACTGTGGCGCATAATGCGTAGGGTTTGCTGTGAATGCATTCAGGTTTTCTTGCGAGCTAAAGCGCCATGTTGCGCCTTTGTAAGTGTAAGTAAACTGCTTACTCCCTTTGATCGCTTTATTTTGAGTAAAGTAGGCAACAGAGTCGTAGCCTTTTAGTGCTGTATCTGAGAGCCAACCCGTTGAAATAGCCTTATTTGCTAAAGCCGAAGATTGCGAAAATCCTAAAAAGAAAATAAATAGATAAAAAGAAAAACGAAGCATAAAACCGCCATTTTAGTTAGGCGAGCCTCTGAATAAACCTGTTTGCGACAACATTTCATTATACCTATGCGCTGGAGAACACATAGGTATAAAAGTAGCAGTATTCAGAGGCTCTGAAGATCTTTCAGAAGATGTTAAAACAGCGCTTAATTAAACATCTGTAGGTAAGTCTCTTTAAGAGCAGCATAGTTCCCCGCTGAGTAGGTAAAAAAAGCTTTTTCTTTATCGGTTAGCGCGCGGGCTTTTTTCGCTGGGTTCCCCAAATATAAATAACCACTTTCTAGGGTTTTATTGGGCGGCACCAATGCGCCTGCAGCGATCATGACATCATCGGGAATGACCGTGCCATCTAACACCACCGCGCCAATACCAATTAAAACTCTACTGCCTAACGTACAACCATGTAGGCAGGCGTTATGGCCAATGGTGACATCATCACCAATAGTGAGTGGGTAGCCTTTACTATTGAACTCGCTGGCGTGGGTAATGTGCAAGGTGGCGTTATCTTGAATACTCACACGCTTACCAATGGTAATAGTGTGCATATCCCCACGAATAACCGCGCACGGCCAAACCGAGCTGTCTTTTCCTATCGTAACATTACCTATTACAACAGCACTGGTATCAATAAACACACCTTCAGCCAACGTGGGTAAAACACCTTCGTGAGCACGAACTGGGTTGGAATTGGTCATAAAGACTCCATATTTACTACAATAAAACGATTATGCGGCAGGCAAAACAACATACGCTGCCATTTTTATCACACTTAACACGAGATGCTTATGTCTACAGCGACAAACCCGCTTTTAGAGCACGACCCTCTGGCACATTTTAGCAAAGTTGACGCCACTCATGTGGAGCCAGCCATCACTCAACTTATTAGTGGTTACCAAACTCAACTCGACAGTGTTTTAGGTCAAGATGGAACGTTTACATGGGAAACATTAGTTAACCCATTAGACGAAGCCGAAGATAAACTCGAAAAAGCATGGAGCATGGTATGCCACTTAAATAGCGTGGCCAACAGCGATGATTTACGTCAAGCCTATGAAGCCAGCCAAGAAAAGTTATCGGCTTTTTACAGTGCGCTTGGTCAAAATACAGCGTTGTTTGACGCCTACACCTCGCTCAACCGCGATGACTATAAAGGCACACTTAACCAAGCACAAAAACAAGCCATCGAAAACGCGCTGCGTCAATTTACCTTGTCGGGCGTGGCCCTTGAAGCCGATAACAAAAAACGTTTTAGCGACATAACGCAACAGCTCTCTAAGCTCACTACGCAATTTGCTAATAATGTATTAGATGCAACGCAAGGCTGGTTTTACCATACCGATAACGAAGCCGACTTAGAGGGTATCCCCGAGCTGGCTAAACAAGCCGCAGCCAATGCCGCGCAACAAAAAGACAAAAGCGGTTTTGTCTTTACCTTAGATATACCCTCGTATTTAGCGGTGGTAACACACGCCACTAACCGCGAGTTACGCAAAACAATCTATCGCGCCTATGCTACACGTGCATCGCAAGAGAGCGACTTGACCCAAGAAAAACGCGATGCCTTAGATAACAGCCCCATTATTGATAAGATTTTGGTGCTTCGCCAAGAAAAAGCCGCGCTGTTGGGTTTTAAGAGCTACGCCGAGTTATCCATTGCACCTAAAATGGCCGACACCACACAGCAAGTAATCGACTTTTTGACCGATTTAGCCCAAAAAGCAAAACCGCAGGCCGAAAAAGAAAAAGCCGAGCTAGAAGCCTTTGCTAAACAGCGCGATAACATTGATGCCTTAGAGGCGTGGGATAACGCGTTTTACAGCGAAAAACTGAAAGAGCAACGCTTTAATGTATCGCAAGAAACCGTACGAGAATACTTCCCGCTAGATGTTGTTATGAATGGCATGTTTGAATTAGTTGAAGGGATGTTTAACGTTAAAATAAGCCCCAGCAATAGCTTGCCAATTTACCATGAGCACGCGCAAACATTTGACATTACACGCGATAACGCACTGATTGCCCAATTTTATTTCGATTGCTTTGCCCGCGATAAAAAACGCGGCGGCGCTTGGATGGCCGATGCACGCGGTAAAAAAATTATTCAGGGTAAAAAGCAAACCCCCGTTGCCTTTTTGACCTGTAATTTTAGCGCTCCCGTGGGCGATACGCCATCACTGCTCACGCATAACGATGTGACCACGCTCTTCCATGAGTTTGGCCACGGCTTGCATCATATGCTGACGCAAATTGAGGTGCCCGCTGTGAGTGGTATTAGCGGTGTAGCGTGGGATGCCGTTGAATTACCCAGCCAATTTATGGAGAATTTTTGCTGGGAAAAATCTATATTACCCCGTATTTCAAAGCACTATAAAACGGGTGAGCCTCTGCCTAACGATTTACTCGAGAACATGCTAAAAGGTAAAAACTTTCAATCGGCTATGCAAATGCTGCGTCAAATTGAGTTTTCATTATTTGATTTCACCTTGCATTGCGAGTCACATTTACCCTCATTTAAAAACGTACAGGCATGTTTGGATACCATACGCGAGCAAGTTTCGGTCAGTACGCCACCAAGTTTTAATCAATTTCAAAATAGCTTTAGTCATATCTTTGCAGGCGGCTATGCAGCAGGGTATTACAGCTACAAATGGGCCGAGGTGTTATCGGCCGATGCATTTGAAGCATTTATTGAAGAAGGCATAGAAAATAAAGAAACCGGAACGCGTTTTTTATCGTGTATTTTAGAGATGGGTGGCTCTTATGATGCCATGACATTATTTAAACGTTTTAGAGGCCGCGAGCCATCTATCACGCCCCTATTAAAACATTGCGATATCAAGGCAGCATAAATGGCAACTGTAAAAAAACGTTTTATTGCGGGTGCTATTTGCCCGCGTTGTTCTAAGCTCGATACCATTATGATGTTTAATGAAGACGGCACCGATATACGTGAATGTATCGCCTGCGACTTTACCGATAAAATGGATTTTAAACCTATACAACGAGAAATCGAGACGCGGGTGAATGTAACCGAAGAAGAGAAAAAACAAAAAGACGCTGTGCAGGTTATTAAATTTCCATCTAGCTAACATCCCTTAACAAAACAGTGAGATGATTGAAGTACCCCAATACATTAAAATTTATTGGGGTTGTTAAGGCACACCTAATAACACTAAACGTGCTCTATTTTTATAACGCCAGCTTAAAGCTCTCAAACTCAAATTCGATAGGAATAGGTGGTCGTTCATTTAAGAATGGCCATAGCTTTTGGTTTCTATCCCAATCTAAATTTTTATGATTTTCAGCATAATTTTTTTGATTGTGAGCATCCATTGTTAAATGATGTTTAAACGCCGATTTAATGAGATATGTAATGGCAATATCAATAATATTTGCGGTTTCTTCGCCAATAATGTTGTGCACAATTAAACTGGATGTGGTGAGATCTCTTGGAATAATAGGTGAGCCATAATCGATTGTTAACCGATCGTTTAACTCTTCAATAAGCCTGTGAGTAAAATAGGACTCATTCACCAATTCCATCAAACCCTTATGGTGACGTAAATCCTTTAGGGGTGACGCAAAATAGTCTTCGGCTAAACGGGAGAACATGTTCGTCGTTGATTCCATACCCGCTTTACGGGAAATAGTTTTGAGCGCCGATAATATATCGGGAGCAAGCTCAATATACCCAATGACAAACTCAAACAATGCTTGCTCTCTATCGGCTGTTGGCATAGCAATAGAATGATGCAAGTCTGATTGACGATTTAATAAAAAATTACGCAAATTGTGATTTTGCGACTCCAATCTTTTGGCAACCGCAATGGATTCTCTGATTGCTAAAATACGTTTTTCGCTCATAGTGAACTCGTATTCCTATAGTAATTAAGGCTCACTTAATATAAGCCATTAAAACAAAGTATCTGCATACTACTGTATAAATATATTTTTATATCATTTATTTACTTTGTCGATACTTTAAAAATACTAGATATTACGGGCTTTACAAGTAATAGAAGCATAAAGCCTAAGCGTTGAATTTTTAGGTTGAAGTTGTATCGATTTTTACCGTTTTGGCTATAATATTTTATATTTTTTACCGTTTATGGTTTGAAATTATACAAACCAATACGATTTTCTTGTGATTTTGATATAAAAAAATATAAGCGTCACACCACGGCTAAGATGAAAAATCACAAGAGCAAACCATAATCCATGGTTCCCCCAGCCTAGACTGAACCACCACACAGGTAAAAACACACCAAACACGCTGATTATCATGGCTTGTTGTAACGCTTTTGTTTTTCCTGCGCCTATAAATAGGCCATCAAATATATAACAAGCCACACTCATAATAGGCATAAAAAGCAACCAGATATAATAATCGTTGGCCGCACTTTTTACGCTGTTAATGCTTGTCATAACATGAAGAATATAGGGCTGGCTTACGGCAAAAAATACCGTAAAAAACACACTAATCGCTATACCAACACATAAAACACACCCTGTAATATTATGTAGATTTTGTATGCGTTTAGCACCTATTGCACGCGCGATCATCGTCTCACCTGCATAGGCGTACCCATCTACAGCAAACACACCAATAAACATGAGTTGCAATAAAATAGCATTTGCAGCGATAACATCATCACCAAATACACCGCCCTGTGCAGTAAAAAAATTAAACACCAATAACAATAAGAGCGTGCGTACAAACAAATGGCTGTTAGTTTTAAATAACGGTATAAACTGCCGCAAGCTAAATATACCACGCTTAATACTGGCTTTTATCATCGCAGCAGGCGTATTGTTACTACGCGATTTTATAGCGTTAAACATAAACACTATCGTTAAACAAAACGCGCAGTACTCACTTATTAATGTTGCCCACGCTGCCCCTTTCACCTCCCAGCTAAACACCAAAATAAATACATAATCGAGCGCAATATTGAGGCCATTCAAAACCAGAGTAATAATGACAATAGCGCGCATAGATTGTGCGCCCATAAGCCAACCCATACAAACGTAAGTGAGCAACACACACGGCGCTGACCAAATACGAATATAGCTATACGCCAGTGCATGCTGGTTTACATCAATGGACTGGCTAACCCATCCGATAAATAGTGGCAAATACCAACCGTGTAACGCGATTAATAATAACGATAAAAATAAGGCAATAGCCGTGCTTTGCATTAAACAATGAATAGCGCTTTGTATTTTTTGAGTACCGTACGATTTACCCACAGCCGCCGTCATACTCATACGTAAAAAAGCGAACATCCAGAATAGCAACGTTAAAATATTCACACCCACAGCCACACCACCCAAAAAACTGGCATCATCTAAACGGCCTAACATAGCGGTATCGGCTATTCCCATAAGAGGTGTCGAGATGTTTGCCAGTATCATCGGCACCGCGAGTGCCGTTGCTGAACTAAACGGTAAACGTTTAACGGTACTAAATAACGCAGTAACAGACATAGTGAGTGGCCAGTATTGAAGTCAAAAATAAAAGGTGTAGAGCTAAAAGGAATAAAAACAAGATGAGCATTAGACAAAAAAAGCCAAGTGCGAAGCGTTTAACGCTTCGCCAAACACTGTGTCGTGATAAAAAAACATGTACCCGACAACACAATAGATGCACCTGGAGGTGTATCAAAAAAGTAAGACGCAGCCAATCCCAGGCATACCGAAGAAAGCGCAATGAGTGCGGCCACAATCACCATTGCCTCAGGCGAACGCGTCACTTTACGAGCACTGGCTGCAGGTATTATTAAAAGCGCAGTAATCAATAAGATCCCCACCACTTTCATAGCAATCCCTATTAATAATGCAATAAAGACCATTAACAATAAGCGTAACCGCTCGACTTGCACGCCCTCAACTTGCGCTAGGTGCTGGTCAATTGTCATCATTAATAACCCGCGCCATGTTAAACCCACACCAATAAAAATGATGACGGCAATCGCCGCGATGGTTGCGGCATCATGCATGGTCACGGTAAGTAGATCGCCAAATAAATAGGCGTGTAAATCAATACGCGTATCGGCCATTAAGCTCACGCACACCAAACCCAACGCTAGCGATGAATGCGAAATAATACCTAACAGGCTGTCGTTGGCTAGCCGTGAACGTTTTTGTAATAGCCACAATAAAACGGCAATGACAATACACGACAACGCAATGCCCACGCTGGGAGTAAGGCTAAATAGCAACGCAAACGCCACGCCGAGCAATGCGCTGTGGGCAAGAGTATCACCAAAATAAACAAGCCGGTTCCACATGACAAAAGCCCCAAGAGGCGCGCTAATCAAAGCAACCAAGCAACCAACAAGTAAAGGAAGAAGTAATAGCTCAATCATGATGGTGATCACACTCGTCGCTGCAGTTCACCACATCGCCTTGCGGCGTATGATGGTGATCATGGTTATGGGCGTAAACGGCGAGGTTTTCTGATACCTGAGCGCCAAATAATTTGAGGTACTCTGGGTGACGACTCACGTTTTTAGGTTGGCCGTGACAGCAAATATGACCGTTTAAACACAGTACGTTATCGGTTTGCGCCATCACAAGGTGCAAATCGTGAGATACCATCACCACCGCACAGTTAAGTGAATCACGCAGTTTGGCAATGAGCTTATATAGCTTAGCTTGGCCGTTAATATCCACGCCTTGCATTGGCTCATCAAGCACCATTAAATCGGGCTTTTGCAATATCGCGCGCGCTAATAATACACGCTGGAACTCCCCTCCCGATAGCGCATGCAAGGGTTTATCCAGCACATGTAGCATATCAACCAATGTCAACGCATGTTCACGCTCTGCGTGAGTCGGCTTTTGCTTGCCCACCAAACTTAAAAACCGACCAACCTTGATGGGCATACTTTGATCAACAAAAAGTGACTGCGGCATATAACCCACACGTAACTTACCTTGTGGGTAGTCGATACGCCCTGTTGTGGCTGTTTCTAGCCCCACTATCACCTTGACTAGCGTGCTCTTGCCTGCGCCATTAGGGCCAATAATGGTTGTAATTTGCCCACGCTCAATCGTACATGACACATCATGCAAAATAGCGTGGTTTGTTAGCGTCACATTCACTTTAGTGAGCTGCATTAATGGTTCAGTCATGTTTACCTTTTATACTGTTACTTTTGGCTTTTTGGGGATACCCACATACCGCCAGCCGCGCGTATGGTATCATGCATGTGTTTTTTTATTGTTGATTGATTATGTCTACCTTTACTGCTTTAACCTGTTTGATCGCCGTTTTTTTTGGGGTACTATCTTCAAATACCCATGCAGCGTCAACACCGCAAACACACAAACACACCCCTATTATTGTGACAAGTATTACACCCCTTGCCCTTATTACACGTGACTTAACTGGCGAGCACGCAACGGTATCGGCTTTAATTGATGGGCATGCATCGGCACACCACTTTAGCCTTGCGATATCTGATCAAAAAACACTACAACGTGCCGATTCTGTTATTTGGATAGGCCCCGCACTTGAACAATTTTTAGTCAAAAGTTTGACTGTGCGCAACAACAAGCGGCGCCATACCGTATCGGCATTGTCATTACTCAATATACATAGTCAGCATGAGCATGCAGCCAACAGCAAAACCAACAAGCACAAACACGCTGAACACGCCGCCCAAAACGATCCACATATTTGGACAAGCCCACTATTAGTCGCGCAGCTTTATAAAAAGCTAGCCCATGAATTAAGTGAATACTACCCACAACTTAAACAGCCTATCGCACACAATCTTGAGGTAGCTTTAGCTGCATTAGAGCGCACTCAAAATAGCGCAAAAATACACCTCAGCGCTGCAGCTAAAAACAAAAATTTTTATGTGTACCACGATGCCTTAGCGCATTTCATAACAGCTTTTGAATTACCAGTACCACGCACCCTTACGCTGGTACCCGATGAGTCGATTAGCGCAAAGCAGCTCGCGACCTTGTATAAAGAAGCAAAGGGTGCCAGTTGCTTAATGTATGATATAAACGAAGAAAGGCAAGCACGTAACTACGGCAAAAAACTGAAATTAAAAACCGTACCGCTGGATTTACTTGCAACGCAACCGTATCGCTCTTACGCCGATTACCTATCATCGGTTATTCAACAAGCAGCCTTGTGCTTTTCGAAAGCATAAGGCTCTCACGCCCGCCATAGACTTACCAATACCAAAAATACCTGCTGCTTGTAAACAATGATCTTAAATGGCGCTGCCATTCACCCGCATTGAGTAACCACCATTTAATATCACTGTACTGTCGTTACAGTAAAACCATAGGCTCCACACTGTTATACCGCATCAAATTTTAGGTAAAAAAAATGCGCCAAAAGGCGCAAAACAACGAGTAAAGAGGAGAGTTAACAAGCTAAATGATGGTTAGCTTGTTAAAAAAATTAGTAGATAAAGACAACTTGCGTTTGAATCGCTGTTTTGCGGTTCAATGATTTTTCAAGTTCTAAGTTCATGGGCTGTGATAAAGCCTCAATACGTTTATTTAACTTAGCAACATTGTGTGCGGTGGCTTGACCTTCAAAGGCTTTGCTTGTCCAGCTTGAGCTGACACCCGTATCCGCAACCACAGCTACAGCATTTGTAGCAGAATTCGGATTAGAGGCACCAACCTCACTAGAAGCAAAAGTTGAAGAAGCAGAAGCTGCAAGGATTAGGGCAACCAATAGCGATTTCATGTGTAACTCCAGTGTTTAAATAGTAGGTTGATACCGAATATTGGCTTGTGGCCAATCTCAGTAGCGAGGGTTTTTGTTACCTCACGTAACAAATAGTAACACAGGTTTAGATTAATGCAAATACTAATTTAAATTAATTTGTCAACAGCCATTTTGATGGTTTTTTATGATTAATAAATCACATATAGTCAAATTCAATCACATTCAATCTAAAAATGTTACCTCGGTAACAACGATTAACGTGACAAAAACCACAAAAGTACCAGAGGTAACACTTATTTTGAGGAAAACACGCTTGATAAAGTAAAAAAATAGAAAAAACTTTAGAAAGTAACACTTTCAAAAAAATGACACACTAAAGAATGCACACAAGAAATACATGCGAGAAATAAGAAAAGAAAAGAAAAGAAAAGAAAAGAAAAGAAAAGAAAAAGTTAGAGCAGCATAAAACAATTATGCCAGCTCTCTTTCAACAAACAGGATAAACCAAACCAGATAACATAAGCCAAAAATAAGCTAAAACGGCACCAACCAAAACAAGGAAGACGAGAACTTACCAAAACGTCTTCATTAACTGCTTACTCCATCGAGCCATCAACATCGAAAAATCACGGTAATTACGAGCTCTGTTTGTAGGCTCTGGGCCAATTATGCCTCTATCCCGAGTTTGACTATAGTCAGTCAACTGCGCAACCAAGTCATCACCCTCGTAAAAAAACACATTCAGCTTCGCATCGCCAGCGTAATGAACGAGATGATCAACAAGCGCATCGTTGTCTGGGCCATTTACGCGTACATCCTCTAAATGCGGCCTCAGAATAAGCGTATCAGCCTTGAGGGTGTCGGCTAACGTCACCTTTTTATTTTTCGTAATCGCCTTTGCCAAGGCATCTTTTAAGGCTTGGCTATACTCTTTTGCTAACCTATCTCTGTAGCGCTGATTAACATCATGGCGGTTAACACGAAGCCAACGCTTATCAAACGTAAAGGTAACATCATCAATATAAATAGACGTGTATTGACCCAGTACCTTACTTGGTACAACACCAATATAATCAAAGTGTTTCGTATTCTGCTCTACAAGAGCCGGCGCATGGGTCGCGCGCGTACCAGCCAATGAATGAGCGCTTACATTTATAGCGGCAAGTACTGACATTATCATTATTGCTTTTCGCATATATCCACCTAATTATTAAATGTGATTCAAAACAACTGTATGTTATACATGATTATGCGGTCAAATAACCACCAGGCTTTTCAGATAATCACCCACCAACCAATAGCGTAATAATATCTTTAACTCAAATACATACCTTACATCGTAAGGGTATAATGTTATTTTTTACATGGATTACTGCTGGTTATGTCTGAATTATTTGCTCCAACATCATCGCTCCCCTTATTACTGGTTGATGGGTCGTCGTATTTATACCGTGCATTCCACGCAATGCCACCGCTTACCACCTCAAAAGGCCAGCCCACGGGTGCGGTGCGAGGCGTGATTAACATGCTAAAGCGCCTTGCAAAAGATTACCCCAACAGCCCTATTACCGTGATTTTTGATGCTAAGGGCAAAACGTTCCGAGATGATATTTACAGCGATTACAAGGCCAACCGGCCTTCTATGCCCGATGATTTACGCGCACAAATCGAGCCTCTGCATGCCATTATTAAAGCCATGGGCTTACCGCTTATTATAGAGCAAGGCGTGGAAGCCGACGATGTGATTGGCACCTATGCCGCGCAAGCCACCAAACAAGACCGCGCAGTGGTTGTGTCTACAGGTGACAAAGACATGGCGCAGCTAGTCAACGAGCACATTACGCTTGTAAACACCATGACCGAAACCGTAATGGATACCCAAGGGGTAGAAGATAAATTTGGCTTACCACCCTCGCTTATTATTGATTACCTTGCTCTTATGGGCGATAAAGTCGATAACATTCCAGGCGTTCCGGGCGTAGGTGAAAAAACGGCTTTAGCGCTTTTGCAAAACATTGGCTCTATCGACACTATTTATAACAACCTCGATAAAATTGCCGATTTAACCGTGCGCGGCGCGAAATCGTTGGGTAAAAAGTTAGCCGAGCACAAAGATAAAGCCGATTTATCATACACACTCGCCACCATTAAATGCGATGTAGCATTGGGCACGCAGCTTGATGAGTTAGTTCCAACCCAACCCGATAACGATGCACTGTTAGCCCTATTTGAAGAACTCGAATTTAAAGCGTGGGTTACCGAGTTGGGTAAGCCTGCTAAAAAAACCAAAGCAGCCGCAGGTGTTAAGACCGGTGATGTATTATCAGACGAAGCAGCAACAAGCTCAGAAAATGCCAGCGATATTGATGCATCCAATTATGAAGTGTTACTTGAGCAAAGCCAGCTCGATACGTGGATCAACTACATCAAACAAGCCAAGCTTATTGCCTTTGATACCGAAACAACCAGCCTGAACTATATGGAAGCAAAGCTTGTGGGTATGTCGTTTGCGGTTGAAATAGACAGCGTCATTAAAGCCGCTTATTTACCGCTCGATCACGATTATTTGGGCGCGCCCAAGCAGCTCGATAAACACACGGCACTTGCCCAGCTTAAACCGCTACTTGAAGACCACACCATTGCCAAAGTGGGTCAGAATTTAAAATACGACCGCAATATCTTGCTTAACGATAACATCACATTAAATGGCATACAGTTTGACACCATGCTTGAATCGTATGTGGTGAACGCCACCGCTAACCGCCACGACATGGATACCTTATCGCAAACGCACCTTGGCCATAACACCACATCGTTTGTGGATATTGCTGGCAAGGGCGCAAAACAACTTACCTTTAACCAAATACCACTAGAGCAAGCCGCACCGTACGCCGCTGAAGATGCCGATGTTACCCTGCGCTTACACCATGTGCTTTGGCCGCAAGTGCAAGCCACACCCACACTGGAAGAGTTATTTAATACATTAGAAATGCCGCTGGTGCCCGTGATTTCAAATATCGAACGCAACGGTGCGCTCATCGACCGCGACATGCTAGGCAAGCAAAGCCAAGAGTTAGATGCCACCTTAAAAGGCTTACAAGATGAGGCATGGGCGCTGGCAGGCGAAGAGTTTAACCTGAGTTCGCCCAAACAGCTGGGCCGTATTCTATTTGAAAAACTTGATATACCCGTGGTAAAAAAAACCAAAACAGGTGCGCCCTCTACCGCAGAAGAAGTATTACAAGAGTTGGCCTTAAGCTACGAGCTACCCGCGCTACTGCTTAAGCACCGTGGTTTAGCCAAGCTTAAATCGACCTACACCGACAAGCTCCCTAAAATGGTCAACCCCGCCACAGGCCGCCTACATACGTCGTATCATCAGGCGGTGACCGCCACAGGCAGGTTATCGTCTACCGAGCCTAATTTGCAAAATATCCCCATTAAAACCGAAGAAGGCCGACGCGTACGCAAAGCCTTTATTGCCTCGCCGGGTTATAAAATAGTGGCAGCCGATTACTCACAAATTGAACTGCGTATTATGGCGCACCTCTCAAAAGATGACGGCTTATTAGACGCCTTTAAAAATAATCTAGATGTACACAGCGCAACCGCTGCCGAGGTGTTTGGTGTAGAAATAGACGATGTGACTACCGAATTTAGACGCAGCGCCAAGGCCATTAACTTTGGCCTCATTTACGGTATGTCGGCTTTTGGTTTAGCTAAACAGCTCAATATTGGCCGCTACGACGCGCAGCAATATATTGATACCTATTTTGAGCGCTACCCAGGCGTGGCAACTTATATGGATACCATTCGCGCGCAAGCTAAAGAAGATGGCTATGTCGAAACGTTATTAGGCCGACGCTTGTACCTACCCGAGATTAACGCATCAAACGGTATGCGCCGCCAAGCCGCCGAGCGCACGGCCATTAACGCCCCAATGCAAGGCTCAGCCGCCGATATTATCAAAAAAGCCATGATTGACGTAGATGCTTGGTTAACGCAAGATAACATTGACGCCAAAATTATTATGCAAGTACACGATGAATTGGTATTAGAAGTAAAAGAAGAGCATGTCGAAAGTATTACATCAACACTATGCAAGCTTATGTCTAACGCGCTGTTACTGGATGTCCCATTACTGGTTGAAGCAGGTGCAGGCGATAACTGGGACGAGGCCCACTAAAGCTTATACGTCAAAGGCCAACACATTTAATGCTTAAAAACGACCGTAAGGGGGCGTAATGCACGTATATTTACTCACTACATTATGCACCCTAATGGCCAGCTTTATGGTCGCCCAAATAGCGCTAAGTGCACCCACGCACCCTGATATTGATGGCAACACATTAAGTACGTCGCCCAACCAAACTAAACTAAACACCAAACCTGTCACTCCCCCTAAACCTGTCTCGCCACCCAAACCCGACGGTCTCTTTAATTCGGGCATATCGCCGCGCACTTATATAGGCGACTCATTTTTAGGGTTAGTGAAAGCCACAGACAAATGGCTTGGAGGCGGGTATATTCAAGAGAGCAACCGCAGTTTTTTAAAAGCAGAATATCAAGTCACAACCTTCGAAACACGCCCAAATGAATCTGACTTAAGGTTACGCGCTAAGGCGCACCTACCCGGGACCAAAAAACGCCTAAAACTGTTTATTGACTCCGATTTAGAGCAAGACCAAGCACTTGACGAACGTGGCTTAGACGTAGCACGCGGCCGAGATATTAATCAAAACGACACATCGGCGGGCCTAGAAGTGGGCAACAATAAAAACGCCTTTAAGCGTGCCATACAAGTGGGTATTAAAACAGGATCGAGCCTGCGGCCCTTTATTCGTTTTAGGCTTGAAAATAAATGGCAACTTACCCCGCATTGGGATCTACACGCCAGACAAGATTTGTGGCATTTTGATGAAATAGGCTTTGGTGAAACCACACTTTTAAACCTCTTAAGACCTATTAACGCCCATTTAGGCTTGAGCATCATGACCGAAATAGAATATAGAGATAACCCCAATCCACTGCAATATTTACATGAATGGGTATTAGGGCACGCCTTATCGGATAAAACCCAACTGCAATACAAGACAGGCGCTTTGGGAATAGTGCGCGATAATGAGTACCTACAAGAACGATTTGTCGCCATCACATATAGAAGGCAGCTTAGTAAAGAGTGGGCGTTTATTAACATTACGCCACAGGCCCTATTTACAAAAGAAAATGACTGGAAAGCAGAGGGCGTATTAACGGTCAATTTAGAAATATTTTTTACAGATTAAGCCTAAAAGGGGCGTGCAGCACAAAAAAAAACAATTATTATGAACTTAATAACATAGCGAGACTCATAAGTTACGAATGATTTATACTGTTAT
>CAKZUG010000088.1 GCA_937920545.1 uncultured Saccharophagus sp. | reverse complement strand
AAAAATTAAAAAAACAACTTCGCGACGATATTATTGAACAAAGAACCATTAATGATAAAAATAAAGTAAATTACACTCGCAACGTACAAATTAATGCAGAAAAAACCCTTCTGAAGAAACGCTTAGTTTCTCAAGCCTTATACGGCGCTAAAATTACTACCCAAGGTCGGCCAGATAATAAAAAAGGTCCCCTATATATTATTAATACAGGTAAACCCTATATCATTGCTAAAAGTGAATTAACGCTACCTACATCATTAACTAGCAGCCCTGTTGTTCAAACCGCGTCATTTGCGAACGTCGAAAAAAACATCCAAAACTTAAACAACACTCCCCTCACTGCCGATAAAATTTTAGCCACTCAAAGCACGCTACGCAGTTGGCTAAATAACAATGCGTGCTTATATAAAATTAATATAGATACAAAAACTATCGTGGCACATCAAAATCAATTGGCGCGTGTAAATTTTATTGTCAAAAATAGCCCGAGAGTCAGTATCGGTGAAGTGATAGTTAAGAATAATAAAAAAGTAAACACACCCTATTTATTTAAACTTATTGGACTTAAATCAGGAGACTGTTTCAAGCAGCAAGCAATTGATAACACGCGCTTAAAGTTAATTCGTTCAGGGTTGTTTAACAGTATTATTGCCTCTGTCAGTAAACCAACGGCTAACAATACTGTGGATATTATCTTTACCGTGACCGAAAGTTTATCCAAAACAACCGAGGTAGGCTTGAGTTTTGATAACGATGACGGTGCAGGTATTGCGCTAGGTTGGGAGCACCGTAATATTTTTGGTCGTGCTGAAAAATTAGATATTAATACACTGTTTAATCAAAATAACACCGTTGTACGTGCTGATCTATTATTTCCAAATGTTAGGCAGCTTAACCAAAATTTATCTTTTTACATCGATGTTAGTGACGAAAAAAGAGAGGCTTTCGAGGCAAAAAATGCACTAGTGGGTGCAGAATTATCTCGCTTTATTGGTTCACATATTATTGCATCTGTTGGTGCGGAAGTCGCCTACTCCAGTATTGTTGACTTTGACATGTTAAATGGAAATGATGAATTTACTCTTTTTTCTACGCCATTTAATTATCGCTATGACAGAAGAAATGACCCGCTTAATACGCAAAAAGGTTGGGCTGCATCACTACTATTACAACCTTTTTGGGACGTGAACGATCCAAAAAATATGTTTGTTAAAAGTGCCATTGCCGCAAGCTTCTACCACACCTTTGATAAATCTAGGCTAACCCCAACGTTAGCCTTTAGATCGGCCATAGGTACAATTAACGGGGCTAACCGCGATAACGTACCGATTAATTATCGGTTTTTTTCTGGAGGCGGAGGCTCTGTAAGAGGCTTTGCATTTCAAAGTTTAGGCCCAGATAGAATCGATCCTACCAGTGACACAGGTGAGCGTATTCCTACCGGTGGTTTATCGTTTAGCGAAGTCGCGCTTGAAGGTCGTATTAATGTAACAAAAAGTATTGGCTTTGTTGCGTTTGTTGATGGTGGCTTAGCATATGAACAAAGTACGCCACAACTCGATGAGAAAATGCGTTTTGGTGCAGGCATAGGTTTTAGATACTACACCAGCTTTGCCCCCATTCGGATCGATATAGCCACACCCATTAACAAAGAAGAAAACGAAGATAGCTTACAACTGTATATCAGTTTAGGGCAGGCTTTTTAATATGAAAAAACCAACAGTTATTTTATTGCATGCTTTTAAATGGTTAGGGATTACCCTCGCTGCGCTGCTTATTTTATTGTTTATTCTTGTATGCAGTATTTTATTTACGCAAACAGGTCGATCTACAGTTATTAATAACGGCTTGGATTTTGTTAATAACAACACCCCATGGCAGATTAATAAAGAAATTCTTACCATGCCATCATTAAGTAAAATAAATATCAGTAACTTGGTGGTACTGTATGAAGAAAAACCGGTTATTGAAATTAAAGGCGGATTTGTTCAATGGCAACCTAGTCAGCTTTTCAAAAAAAATATCACGGTAAATGCCATAAAACTAAATGGTATAACGGCGCACCTTAATAATATGCCGGCTAGTCAAACCGAGCCGTCAAACAAAAATAAACAACCTTTTACACTGTCTGATCTCGACAGTATTAAACAAAAATTACCAGACACGCTTATCGAAAACATTAATATTACGCATGTTAATATTAATGCAGGTAGTAGTAATAATAGTAACAACAACACGAATACCACCATCAATCCAGAACAAAATCCGGTTTTACCGCCTATTTTTACTCAATATACTTATCATGTATTAGGCCAACTCATACTAAAAAAATCGCAGCCTATTCAAAGCCAGCTAGAGTTGCGTACACAACCGCGCAAAAAAAATATCACAACACACAACACTGAAACCGTATTAAATATTATTCAAACAGATACTCATACATTAAAAGTATCACTGAATATAAGCGAGACAGAACCTGGATTTTTTACACGCATACTAAAAATCCAAGATGCACAAGATACACCGTTTACGGCCAACCTAAATGCAATTGTCACCCTAGAGAATATGTTAAATATTCAATTGTCTTCATTGTCTTTACCTGTCAGTAATACCCAACTTAACGCATCGGGCACGGTTATATCCGACTTGGTATCCCAAGTTACGCTTAACAATATACTGATTAACATCAGTGAAAAAACACATACCCTTAATGGTGAGCTCACAAAAGAAAAAGCACAATTAAACGCAAATATTCAAGCATTCGATTTAACGCTACTACAGCCATGGTTACCCGATTTAAAACAGGGCAAGGTATCGGCTTCGCTTGAGGTAAAAGGTGCTTGGGATGCATTAAATTTTTCAACGCAGGCAAACGGCAGTGTAATATATTTAAACTTGCCCGCCTCGTTTAATGCAAATATTCAAGGCTCACAAAATATCATAACGGTTAATCAATTTGCATTAAAAAGTCAAAAAGCCAATGTCAATGTTAAAGGCAACGTTAATGTAAAAAAGCAAACAATCAACACACAATTTGATGCCCGTACTATTGCGCTTGCGCCTTTTAAGCCTGTGATAAAACAGTTTGTACCTAATAATACTGCCATAGATGATCTCATCTTTAACCTCAATAATGCGCAAGGCACGTTAACCGGTACATTTTCTCACCCTAAAATAGATGTTAAAGCGCAAGCCGAGGGCCAATTTAAACAAGAGTCATTTAATCTTAATGTGGCGAGCCTTGCGGATAAAAAACGTATTCAACTTTCTGAGTTTATATTTTCTGTTGCGCAATCAAAAACGGTGTTATCGGGTGATATCAACCTTGAGAAAAAATCCTTAGAAGCCGATATCAACGTCACCAATTTACCTTTTATGCTCGCCAGTTTAGCTGGAATGGATTTACCACCTAACTTAACAGGCAAAATAAACACAAATCTTGAGATTGCTGGGGCATTCAGCCAGCCCAATGTTCAAGGTGGCGCACGTATATCGGGGCAGTTTGACGCAGTACCGTTTGTATACGAGCAAGACATTCATTACAACAACGCGATCTTAACCATCAAACAAGCTACCCTAGATGTCTTTGATGAAAAAGTCATGGATATGTCTGTGTCTTTTGATGGTGCAGAAATAGACACCACAATCAAAATGTCTAATTTGCCTACCAAGTTAATTAACTTATTGCCCGTGACTTTAAACGAGGGCGACCTATATGCAGATATTACCGTGAAAGGCCCATTACTATTACCCAATATCGATGCCACTTTGCGCTACGATAGCTTTGTACTGGTACAAAATAACAACGAGGCTGATACAAAAACACCGTATACGTTGGCCTTAGATGTACACACTAATGAAAAAAGTGTATTGACACTTGATATTAAAGCCAACATTGAAAATAACGACCCCGCCGTGTTAAGTGTTGTTGCACCATTAAACCCAATAAAAGAACATTTTACGGTCAAAGACAATTCAGCGCCTTTGCCTCTTGATGTTAGTATTGAAGGTTTACTTAACTTACAAACAGCACAATTGTTTTTAGGCTCAAATGTGCATGAGTTTAAAGGCGAAATCGCCCTTGATGCCAATGTTTCAGGTAATGTAACTGGCCCCAGTGTAACGGGCAGCATTAACTTAGATAAAGCCGCTTATGCCCATGCTGTACATGGTACGCAGCTCAATAATATTCGGTGCGCGTTAAACCTCAAACCTCAAAGTGCCAGTGTCAATCATTGCCAAGCGCGTGATGGCGATAAAGGTAATGTATCTATTAATGGCGATATTACCTATCCGTTTACACGCAGCTCTGAAAACGGTGACATTCGGCTAGCGGTTAATTTAGATAACATGCGCCTTGTTGATAGAAAAGAAATCACCTCACAAACCAGTGGCGAGATAACCATTGATGGCGATATAAAAACCCTAGACATTACAGGTGATCTCAATATTACCCCTCTGTCGGCGTCTATCGAATCCGCCCCGCCAGTCTCTATTCCAAGTATTGAAGTGACTGAAGTGACTTCTTTTGATGTACTGGAAACACAACAAGATAAAAAGGGTTCTTTGGCCCCGACTATTAATTTAGATATTGATATTAACGCCACAAACCAAGCTTTTTTACGAGGCCGAGGCTTAGATGCTGAGCTTGCGGGTGGGATTAAAGTGTATGGTACAGCGCAAGAGCCTCAATATGATGGTGAATTTACGATTGCACGTGGCCATATCGAATTATTCAATAAAAAGTTTGACCTTACTGGCGGCAAGGTTACGCTCGCGACGCAAGCCGTGGGCTTAAATATAGTGGGAAGCTACTCAGAAGATAGCCAGCGTATTAATGTGATTTTATCTGGCCGAGCCGACGACGTACAAATTGACTTTACTGCCGAGCCAACATTGCCAGAAGATGAAATTCTCGCCTTTATTATTTTTGGTAAAAATATTACCGAAATATCTTCCTTAGAGGCATTACAGTTAGCCAGCGCGGTCAGGCAGTTACAAGGTGGCGGTGGTTTTGATGTGATAGCTAGCACGCGAGATACCCTTGGTGTCGATAACTTATCGTTTGAATCGGGCGACGAAGGCGTCAATATAGGAGTAGGTAAATACATTAACGAGCGCGTTTACCTTGAAGTGCAAAAAACGCCAGATCCGTCCCAGCCTTGGCAAGGTAATATCACCATTGATTTACTGCCTAACTTAAAACTAGAAAGCTCTACTGGCGGCACATCAGGCGTACCCGGTGCTGCATTAAAGTGGAAAAATGATTACTAGTGAATAAAAAATTAATTAACTTGTTACCTTGGTTCGCATTTTTGGTGCTGTTTTTTTGTGTTTGGTTTTATTTGATTACGAGTCAAAACCTCAAACAAGACGTCTTACAGTACTGGCCCATGAGCGTGGCCATGCTTTTTGGCAGCTATGCTGCGGGTTCGACCCCAATGGGTGGTGGTACAGTGGGTTTTCCTATATTGGTGTATGTATTTGATTACCCTGCTGGATTAGGCCGTGATTTTAGCTTTGCAGTGCAGTCAATTGGCATGGTAAGCGCGAGTATTTTTATTTTATGTAAGCGGCAGCACATTAACTGGCCAGTGCTAAATGGCGCGATATGTGGTGCGCTGTTGGGCTTACCCATGGGGATGTTGTTTTTTGCGCCCTTTGTTAACTCCCTTTTAGCCACATATATTTTTGCTGTGATGTGGGCGGCGTTTGGTGTTTTGCACCTTTATAAATTAAATGATATTTGTGGGCAAAAGCATCAACAGCCAACAAACCATTCGGTGAAGTCGCGGGTGATATTGGGGTTAACTGTTGGGTTATTGTCTAGTATTTGCGTGGTCAGTGTTACCGGTGTGGGTATTGATATGCTGATATATATTGTGCTTATTCTTTTTTTTAAAAATGATCTTAAAACAGCCATACCTACATCGGTTATTATTATGGCCTTTACATCCGTATTAGGCATTGCATACCAGTCGATTTTTTCTACACTTAGTGCACAGCTGTATTTAAATTGGCTAGCAGCAGCGCCCATTGTTATTTTTGGCGCCCCGCTTGGTGTGATTGCCGTAAACAAAATAGGGCGAAAAATTACATTGTTTATTGTTGCGATATTATGTGTTGTTCAATTTTTATACATTGTGTTAACTGAATACAACCGTTTAAGCATCGGTCTTTTCAGTATTGCCTTGCTTAGTATTGTTATTCTGGTTGCCTTATTTGAAGGTGTTAATCGGCTGGGTCAACATTATCAAAACCACTAAAATACTTTAGCTTCCTAAAACTGTAAACCGAAATGGTTAAGAAAATGAGTAGTAACGAAAGTAACACCAACACCAATAATAAGCTCACTGCTCATACAGAAAAGATGAGCCATTCAGATAAAGAACGTGTTACTAATGAAGACGCCAGCACAGAAGCGTTACAAGCTAAAATCAGAACACTTGAGCATGAACTCAACACGGTTAAAAAAGAATTTAAAGACTTTAGCTATATTGTATCGCATGATCTTAACGCTCCCCTAAGGCATATTGATTTTTTTACTAAGCGTATTTTTAATCAAAAAAATACCGATTCGCCAAAAGATAATAATGAAGATAAAGATATTGTCATTAATGCGGTAGATAAGGCTAAGCATTTACTGTCATTAGTTCATGCATTTTCGCGATTAGCCACACAAGAAAACGATATTAAACGCGAGCCTATCGATTTACAGGTATTGGTTCAGGACGTGTTTAACAATGTAATAGAAGAAAAAAAGATGCTAGGGGTCACCTTTAATCCGGTGGGTCTACCTGAATTTATGGGTGATAAAGGCCTTATCAAAACCTTATTTAAACATGTGCTTGATAATGCACTTACTTACGTTTTGCCGGATACCCCCCCTAACATTAACATTAATACCGATATTAAAAACAATGTCCTTACTATTCTTATTTCAGATAACGGTATAGGTATTGAAGAGAAACACGTTGATGCCATTTTTGTATTATTACGCCGTGCAGTACTAGCAAAAGATTACGCTGGTGACGGTGTTGGCTTAACCATGGCAAGAAAAATCGCTCATTTACACGGCGGTGACTTAGCGCTTCAGTCATCTAAACCGTATAATAAAGATGTTAAAGGTTATCATGGAAGCGTGTTTTTACTTACGCTACCCGTATATGAAAAAAGCATGTAAATAATCTAAAAACAAATATAAAAACATACCGCCTTTTAATTCAGGTTTTTAAACAATTGCTTTTTAAGCAGTGTTAAAAATACACATTAAAAGGCGGTATGTTTTATCGTTATTTTCTATTTTCTATTTTCTATTTTTCTGCGATGCTTTTTGATTTGAAAAAATATTACAGGTAATACCAACAATACCAGTATCAACGCGCTAGCCATACCGCCCATCATGGGGGCGGCAAGGCGTTGCATTAGCTCTGAGCCTGTACCATCAGATAGCATAATAGGGAGTAAACCCAAAATAGTGGCGCAGGTGGTCATGAGTACTGGCCTAAGGCGTTGTGTTGATCCATAAATAATGGCATGTTTGAGTTGTTCGTTATCGTGTTGCTTGCCTTCTTTATGCGCTAAGCCTTTATGCTCTATATCTTTTTGCGCTACAGCTTCGTTGGTTTTATTTGTATAAACCATACCTTTATCTGCCAAAGTGTGCGTAGCTTGGTTGAGATACACCAACATAATGACACCAATTTCTACCGCCACACCGGCCAGCGCAATAAACCCCACACCGACCGCAACAGAAAAATGAAACCCAAGCCCATAGATAAACCAAATGCCACCAATAATAGCAAACGGCAGTGTACCCATAAGCAGTGCAACTTCGGTAATACGCTTAAAGCTCAAATACAAAAGCAATATAATGATGGCCAGTGTCAGCGGTATCATGACCATAAGTTTACTTTTGGCACGCTCCATATAGGCATACTGCCCTGCCCATGTCATTGAGTAACCTGCTGGTAGTTGTATTTCTTGCGCAATAATTTTTTGCGCTTGGTTAACATAGCTAGATATATTTTGGCTTTGTGTATCGACTAATACCCAGCCATTAATGCGTGCATTTTCGCTTTTAATTATGCTTGGGCCGTCTTCAATGTTAATGCTAGCCACATCAGCAAGGGCAATATGTTGTTTGTTGGCTGTACTACCTGGGGCAATACTTGCGGTAACGTTTGGGGTAATACTTGGTGTAATAATAGGCAGCAACGATATCGTCTCTGGTGTGACGCGGTATGACTGAGGGTAACGTACCGATACAGGGTAGCGCTCTAACCCTTCAACGGTATATGCGATATTTTTTCCTCCCACAGCCGTTGAGATAATTTGCTGAATATCGGCTATGTTTAAGCCGTAACGTGCCGCCTGTTGCCTATTAATATCAACCGATAAATAACGCCCACCGGCTACGCGCTCTGAATATACCGATGTGGTCTCGGGTATGTTTTTTAAGAGGCGCTCGATGTCTTGTCCAATCTTTTGTATCACCGTTAAATCACTGCCCGCTATTTTAATACCAATCGGTGTTTTGATACCTGTCGATAGCATATCGATGCGGGTTTTAATTGGCATGACCCACGCATTAGATACGCCCGGAATAACAACGAGGTTATTCAATTCACGTTTAAGCGAATCGAGCGTGACGCCATTGCGCCATTGCGATGTGGGTTTAAGTTGGATAAACGTTTCTATCATGGTTAATGGTGCGGGGTCGGTGGCAGTATCGGCGCGCCCTACCTTGCCAAACACGGTTTTAACTTCGGGAACGGTCGCAATCATTTTATTGGTTTGTTGCAGTAGTTCACGTGCTTTACCAATGGAAATACCCGGGTAGGTTGACGGCATATACATCATGTCACCTTCATTAAGAGGCGGCATAAACTCACTGCCAATATGTTTAAGGGGCCATAGCGTACTGAGTAAACACATGCCCGCCAATACTAATGTGGTTTTAGGATAATTTAGTGCGCATGTTAAGCATTTTTTATAGGTAAACCGTGTAATACGGCTAACAGGGTTACGGTTTTCTGAGTGGATTTTGCCGCGCACGCAGTACCCCATTAATACAGGTACTAATGTAATCGCCAGTATGGCGGCCGCTGCCATGGCGTAGGTTTTTGTAAAGCTTAACGGGTTAAACATACGCCCTTCTTGCGCCTCTAAGGTAAATACAGGGGCAAAACTCACCGTAATAATTAACAAGCTAAAAAATAAAGCAGGTCCAACCTCGCTTGCCGATTGAGCAACAATTTGCCAGCGATTTTCAGCTGTGATGGGGGTTTTTTCGTGGTGTTTATGCATGTTTTCGACCATCACAATAGCACCGTCTATCATTGCACCTATCGCAATAGCAATGCCGCCTAACGACATAATATTCGCGTTAATACCCTGTATACGCATAACGATAAATGCCGTTAATATCGCCACGGGTAAACTAATAATAGCGACCAGTGATGACCGTAAATGAGATAAAAAAACAATACACACCAGCGCTACAATCAAAAACTCTTTCAGTAATGTTTGCCATAAATGCGTGACCGCATTTTTAATCAGCGTTGAACGATCATACACCGTGACAACCTCGACCCCTTTGGGCAAGCCTTGCTTAAGTTGCTCTAGCTTTTGTTTAACCGAATAAATGGTTTGTTGTGCATTTTCTCCATGGCGCATCACCACAATACCGCCTGCGGCTTCGCCTTCACCGTTAAGCTCACTGATACCTCGGCGCATTTGAGGGCCAATTTGCACTTGGGCAATATCTTTTAACAGCAGTGGCGTGCCCATTGGGTTTGTACCTAATGGTATGTGTTCAATATCGCGGCTATTTTTTAAATAACCCGATACCGTTACCATGTATTCGGCCTCAGACATTTCGATAACCGATGCGCCTATCTCTTGATTTGCCCGTTGTACCGCCATTTCAATATGGGCAAGCGGGATGTTGTATGCCCGCAATTTAATGGGGTCAATAATAATTTGGTATTGCTTAACCATGCCACCTACGCTGGCTATTTCAGATACCCCTTCTACGCTTTGTAATTCATATTTTAAGAACCAATCTTGCAGGCTACGTAGCTGGCTGATGTCGTGTTGACCTGTTTTATCGACGAGTGCATACATATATACCCAGCCAACGCCGGATGCATCTGGGCCTAGTTGAGTGGTTGCTGTGGCAGGTAACGACGCCGACGCTTGATTTAAATATTCTAAAACACGGCTTCGTGCCCAGTAAATATCGGTGTTATCGTCAAAAATAACATACACGTATGAGTCGCCAAAAAATGAAAAACCCCTCACTGTTTTAGCGCCCGGCACGGACAACATCGATGTGGTAATTGGGTAAGTGACTTGATCCTGCACTACTTGTGGCGCTTGCCCTGGGTAGGTCGTTTTGATAATAACTTGCACATCGGATAAATCGGGAATGGCATCAACGGGCGTGTGTTTAACCGCATACAGCCCCACCGCACTCATCAGCAATGCGCTAAAAACCACCATAAAGCGGTTGTTAATCGACCATAAAATTATCATGTTAATCATGGTGATGCCCCTTATCAGATGAAGCATGAGATGGCTCATGAGAAGGCGTTTTAAGTGGTACGGCCTGCTCGTCAGGCGCTGTGGTTAGATTGTGATGTTGGTTTTTATTGTGCATGGTATGTGCGTTGAGGCGGGTAATCACAAATTTACCTTGATCACTTTTGATAATCTTAATATGCACTTGATCATCTGTTGCTACATCTTTAAGGGCTAACTCCTTACTTTTTAAACCTCTATCTATTAAATGATCACTTGTTAACTTATCACTTGTTAACTTATCACTTGTTAAATGATCGCCTGTTATATCATTAGCAGGGCTAGATAAGTCGATAGGAAAGCGCATTGTCATCGCGGGCATGCCCCAAAGTGTAATTGCATCATGGCTTACGCTAAGGGACGGTTCGTTTACGTCAATATCGGTAATGGTGGCTTTTACCCATACCGAATCAGGCGTATTATTGTTGTTGTCTAAACGTGTAAAGTCAGCGGTTTTACTGGATTCTGAATCAATTAAAAATTGTGCCGAGGTCACAACACTTTCGCCTTGGCGAAGGCCGTCCACTATTTCTATATAGCGGTTATTACTGCGCCCTGTGACCACTTCAATCGATTTGAACTTCCCCTGCCCCAGTGCTAAAACTAGCCGATTTTGTTGCCCCGTTTGTATCACCGCTTCGCGGGGTACTGCTAACACCTTAATAGGCGATGGTTGTAGCTTCACATGCATAAACATATTTGGCTTAAGTTGGGCGTGCGTATTTTTTACATGTAAGCGGGCACGGCCAGTGCGGTTATTGGGGTTAACAGTGGGGTAGATAAAATCAACTTGCCCTGTATAGCTAAAATTAGTGTGGTATGGCAATGTTATCTCTGCTTTATCGCCAACTTTAATCTTACTGATTTGTTGTTCAAATACTTCAATATCCACCCATACTGTATCAAGCCCACCCATACTGAGCATGGTTTTATTCGGCTGTACGTAATAACCCTCGCGTATATTAAGCTTGGCAACAACGCCGTCTTGCGGCGCATAAAAATCAACGTGTTGTTTGACTTTACGGGTTTGTTTTAAGCGTTGTATAAAAGGGGCGGATATTTTTAATGCTTTAAGTTTGTTTTCGGCGGCCTGTATTAGGCGAACATTTTGTTGGCTAATAGCCACTAAAAACTCTTCCTGTGCATTAACTAGCTCGGGGGAATACAGCGCATAAAGTGGTGCACCTTTTTTAATTTCATCCCCTTCGGCCGTGACGTAAAGTTGCTCTACCCACCCAGCTACTCGGGGGTGAATATGCACTAATTGTGTCTGATCAAACTGCACATAACCCACACTGTGTAAGGTGTTATTAAGCATGACCATATTGGCCGTTTGTGTTCTTACCCCTAGGTTATGGATCATGTTAGGCGCGATAAAAACTTCTCCAGCGTCATTATGTGTGCCGTTATTTTTTTGCTCATACACGGGAATCAAATCCATACCCATAGGTGATTGCCCAGGCCCATCTCGGCGATAGTTATCGTCCATGGGGGCTACCCAATAAAGTGGCTGCGGTGTTTGTGTTGCGTGATCTTGTTTTTGTGATAAAAACGCATGGGCAGCGTACCCTATTACCACACCACCTAGTGCAAAGGCCGCGCATAACATGCAAATAAGGCTGGTTACCTTTATGTGATTTTTCATTTTGTTACCTTAACGTTACATTTTTTACTGTGTTTATTGACTGCGTAAACATGTTGCCTAAACGGCGCACACAATCGCGAAAATAGCGCATAAAAGCAGCACGTAAAAAACAGCGCATGCTCAACAGGCATAGGCAATGGTCAATATATTGATATAAAAGATGGCTATTGGTGGACGGCTATTGGCGGCCGGTAAAGCGATGACGTAATGTAAGGTGTGTAATGCACAGTAGGCCCTATAGTATGGCTATAAACAGCTGCAATAGCCGTTGGCATAATGGTAAAAAACATAGCTGGTAAAGAGTGGCAAGCTGTCATGGTGCAAGCTGTCATGGTGCAATCGGTATCGCAGCATGATGACATTAGCTTTGTGCCTTCTTTTGTGTTTTCTTCTGTACTTTTTTCTGCGCTCTTTTCTATGTTTTGCGAAGAAGGCGTTACGTTATTGTACTCACCACTATTTTGGTTGGCGTGAGGGCGCGCAGAAATGTCCATTCGATTCTCATGGCACGGAGTAACAGCAGGTGTTGGCGTAGCACGATGTGATACAGACTTAGAATGACCTAACCGAGTATTATGTGCAGTAAGTAACACAAGCTTTTGCGAAGCCCCGCTTGCTAAATCAATATTTTGTGAGGCCGTATTTTGTGAGGAAAAGAGTTGAATACAATACATCAACAGCGCAATAATAACGCTTGTTTTATAGAGTTGTGATGTATTTATTAGCATGCGTATTGTGAGCCCGCGCAAAGTCAAAAGGGGTAAAGCAACCATATCATAGCCTGACAAGCGTGTTTTATAAAGTCAGCATTTAACAATACACCGCTTAATGCAACTTCCATTAATAGAGCTGCACTCAATAAAGCTGCTCTTATATTTACGAAGAGATTAAGCGAAGTTAAGAATGATTAAGAGAAATTAAGAGTGCTGATGCCAACACACTATGACCCATCGCTTTTTATTATTGTTGTTATAAGGCTTCTTACTTGGCTAGAAGCTAGGGGTTAGAGTTTAGAAGTTTGAAGCTAGAGGCTAAAAGTTATAAGCCAAAAACAAGTTTTAAGAGACGCTCATTATCTGCTCGTGCTCTCTCGTTTACAGAGTGTCTTGCTTGCACAAACAGAATTAAACAAAAATCATTAAAGCGATTTCGAACAGGCATCAAGCCAAACATCTAACCAAAAATAAAGCCAAGCATCAAACCAAAGACATCCATTGTTCATCGTTTGACGCCTTCAGCATGATGCTTTTAGTTTTAGTTCTACAGTTTGATGTTTAAAGCGTATTTCCCAGCGGTATATTTTTGTTTCTTTTGGTTGGGCACATGTACCCACGCGCTGGTGTTATTGGGTATGGTAAATTCCCATCTAATGGTATTGTTTTCACGTCGCCATTGGCTTTTTATTGTGCCGTAACCACTTTCGTAATACACCACGGCCTCGTCTAAATCTTTAGGGAACACAGGCTTGAGCATAAACGTTTGAAAGCCAACACTATCTTCAAGTGGGCGAATACCGCCTAAGCCTTGGTAAAACCAGCCATCGTAACCACTGTGAAAAGGGTGATTAAGTGACCTCGATGGTGCCGTACCTTTGCTGGGGTCAAACGCGCCTTTTCGCTCCCATAATGTGGTGCCATTTAACGCATCAAATAAATAAGAAAAACCCGGGTAGCCTTTTGCTTTAAAAATATTAAACGCC
Organism: uncultured Saccharophagus sp.; assembly: GCA_937920545.1. Lineage (GTDB taxonomy): Bacteria > Pseudomonadota > Gammaproteobacteria > Pseudomonadales > Cellvibrionaceae > Saccharophagus. Next base: position 4,365 of record CAKZUG010000088.1, on the reverse strand, counting down.
GTATCGGTGTAACCGTAATCGCTTAACGATAAATACAAGTAGGTTTGCCCCAGCGCGCCAACTGATGAGTGCCCTTTCCAGTTTTCGACCACATCGCGGTTTAATGCGTCGGCCACTTTTTGCCTCAGCGGCTCAGGCGTAATACCAAATTGCAGCGCCATGGCATCGGCTGTTTGGCTGCCATAATGGTGTGTTGTTGGGTTATACAATGCGCTGTGAAAGCCCGCACGCAAATTGTTATATAACGTGTTATACGTTTGTGTGTCGTCTTGCTTATTTAGCGTGTTAGCAATAAAGCCCATATAGCGAGCAGCCTGCGTAAATAAGGCTGTGCTCGTGACTGTGGTGGTTGTCCACTGGGGTGTGCCGCGCCCGCCTACTCTGGGGGTGCCAGGCGAACGTACTGGATCACACCAATCGCCGTATCCACTTTTAATTAAAAATTCAGACATTTCGCTTTGGCCAAAATCCATATACTCCACTAGGCTGTCGTATTGATTTTGCAGTACTTGCTTATCGCCATGATGCCGATAATGCTCCCACGCAATCAATACCTCGGCTGCGGCCCAATCGACTTTACCACCGCCTGTACGCTTACCCGGTACAACGGTTGGGGCAATTTTTAAAGCCGTTTTAAAATCGCCTAAGTATTTTGGCCAAAACGTTTGCATATCAAAATTGTAATTGCCGGTAATAAGCGCTGCATGGGCATCGCCAGTCCAACCGGCTTTTTCTCTTATGGGGCAATCTAACGGCACGCTCATCAGGTTGCTTTCGTAGCTCCATAATGCCGTTTGATGAATTCGGTTAAGGAGCGCGTCAGAGCTAGAAAAGTATCCAACTCGTTTTACATCGGTGCGTAATAAATCGGCACTTATTGCATTTAAAGACGGTGCTTGGGTAAGCCCTGTCACTTCAATGTATCTAAAGCCATGCCAGCTAAACTTGGGGCTCCATGTTTTTGCTTGAGTATCGGCGGCAATATACCCGCTAACTGCATTAAGATTGGTGGCCCAGCCACCGCCACTTAATTGGCTAATATTACCCTGTTTATCTTGCCACTCGGCGTAGCGTAAATATACGGCTTGGTTATTTAACAAGTTAAGTTGGTCTAAATGCAGTGTGGGTATGCCGGTAAAATTTTGACCAAAATCAAATACCCAGACGTTTTCTTTAGGTTGCAAAATAGTCACAGGGTACATTTTTTTAATGCGTTTAATGGCTGGCTGTAATTGCGGCTCTAGCATTTTAGTTGGCCATTGCGCTAATGCTTTAGCGGGTTGCCACTGGGTAAGATCAAGTGTTTGATTAGCTGTATGCCAACCTTCAATGGCTTGCGAGGCATCAAATAACTCGCCTGAAAAAATACCCTCTTTGACAATGGGCGAAGGGTGAGTGAGCCAATCTTGGTTAGATGCGATTACTTGCTTAGAGCCATCGCTGAAGGTGATTTCGAGCTGTGCAATAAACGTTGGTTGGCCAAATGTGTAGGTTTTTCGCGTGGGGTTTTTAGATTTGTTATCGGGGTCTTTCCAACCACTAAAAGCGATGTCTTCATCGTACCAGCCACTGCCAAGGTGAACGCCAATCACATTGCTGCCGTTTGATAAAAGCGCCGTTACCTCATCGGTATTGTATAAAATGCGTTTATCAAAATCGGTTTGGCCTGGGTCCATTAAACGGTCTTTCACGGCCTTTCCGTTAATATACATTTCATAATAACCACCAGCGGTGCTATGAAGCTTTGCGGCAATAATTTTTTTATCATTAAGTGCAAACGAGTGTCTAAATAATGCCGCTGTAGGCATCGCTTTAAGAGGTTCAATAGCGCTGGTTTTACGTGTGCCTTTGGGGGTATAAACCGTACCGGCTAAATGTATCCATTGGTTGATTTTAGGCGTAACGGGTACGACAGTTTCTTTTGCCACTTGCAGCCACTGTGCTTGCCAGTCACTTGGTTTAAGCAGGCCCATCTCCCATTTTGTGATGTCGCTCCACGTGCCTTCGCCGTCCTGTGGCGTTGATACGTTATCGCTCCATACTTTTACGCGCCAATAAGCGGTTTGTCGGCTACTTAAGGGTTTGCCTTGGTAAGGAATATTGCGCGAGGCGGCATGCATCACTTTTTGGCTGTCCCACAGATCGGGCGTGTTAGCAATAAGCGCTTCACGCGTACTTGCCACCTGTATTTGGTAAGCCGCTTGCTGTTTTACATTTGCTTGCCATGATAAACGCGGCTGGGCACTGTGAATATTTAACGGTTGCTTGTTTCCGTTAACAAGTAAGCTAAAGGGTGTTTTCTTATGCTTATTGGACTGATTGTTGGGCTGATTGTTAGCACCCAGACTTGTATGTGCTAACAATGTAAGTAATAGCATTGATATATAAATAATATATTTTTTCATTATATTTGGCCTTAAAGAGGCACTCCTATTATTTTTGAATGAGGGTAATGCTAGTGAGTAATGAGTGTTAATGAATGATGACATAATAATAAGAAAAAACATCATAAAAAACGAATGTTTTGCATGATTTAAACGATATATTTGCCGCTTTCTTATTTGTATTTACATCGTATAATTATGTGAATTTAAACAAAACGCTACACGTATCACCTTAACTTGTTTAGTCACTATAAAAGGACATACCATGAAATTAACTCATTTTATCGGCAGTGTTTCAATTGTGTTATTCGCCAGTCATGCAGCAGCTAAAGTGCATATAGTTAATCAGGGGTTATCAGAAAAAGAAGTGCTTGGCGCGCAAAATGGTTGGTGCAGTGCCTTAGTTAATATTAGTGCAATTCACAAAGACAAAGGCGTTAAGCATGCGCGTAAACTCGCCAAAGAGGTCATTGATGCCGCGTATGGTTATCAAATGGGCGCAGTGCTATTTAAACCAACATTAACCGTTGTTCCCCAAACATTCAGACCCACCAGCGATGGCGCTTTATCGTATTTTGTTGGCGGTGACAAAAAGTACCCCAACGATAAAGGCTTTGCCCTAATGGGCTGGACAAAGTGTGAGGTCGATAACGATTCAGTTTTTATTGCTGGTAATAGCGCCTCTACCATTGGTAAGGTTCATTTTACTGCACCAGACGGTAGCGTGACATCGGTCGATAAATCATGGGTTTTTGTCAAAGATGATGCGGGTGATATTCGTATTGTATTGCATCATTCTTCTTTAGAATATAAGGGTTAATCTTGTAAGGTAAAATATAAATTTTTATAGTAAAAGTTAACGCTATAAACCTTACTTGTTCACTTTTTTTAACATAATATATAAATAAAAAACGGCCTATTGGCTTTGCTTTTAGGGCGTTTTTTATGATTATTATTTATTCCCTAAATTATTTTTAGATAGCGCACTTAATGTATCCATTAATTGTTGCTTGTCGGTATGCAGCTGAGTGATCTGCTGTGTTTTATCGTTAACGGTTTGTTCAAACGATTGGTTTTGCGCATGGGTTTGTTGGTGCTTTATTACCAATGCGTTGTGTGTTGTAACGAGTGCCTCTAATTTTTGCGTGGCATCTTTATGGGTATCTAGCTGTTGTGCTATGGCAATATTACTATTTTTAACATTTTCTAGCTCAGCATGTAGCTTGGTAAGGTTGGTGTGCAGTTTTTGGTTTTCTAATGTTTGCTGCGTGGTATTTTTTTGCGCTTGTTTTAGCTCTTCGGCTAAGCGGCCGTTATCTTTGTTAAGTAATGTTATATCCGATTGCTTGACCTGTAAGGTTTGTCCCAACTGCTGTATTTGCGCCTGTAATTGCTGTACCTGCGCTTCGTGTGTGCGTATATCTTGGTCGCGCATATCTTTAACCGACGTCCGGTAATGCTCTAAAGCTTCGCGGCTATGCTGATGCTTTTGCTCTAACGATGCAATATGAGTACTCTTCTCTTCTAGTAATGCTTGCTGTGTTTGTTCCGTTTGTAGAAGAGATTGTATTTTTTGATCCTGCTGATTGAGCGATTCTTTTTGTGATTCAGCTAGCGACACCGCCTCGTTCAGTTGCCGCGTGAGTGCCTCAATCTGTTTTGCTTGGCTTTTTTGATCGTTGTTGAGCTCAAGGTTTCTCTCGTTGAGATGGGCAATGCGTTTATCGTATTCGCGGTTATTATCTTCAACTATCTCACTCGCATGTTGCCGTAACGCCTGTACCATATCGGTAATTAGATTTTTAAGCGGCTTAGTGAGTTTCTCTTCTTCTGTTTGCTCCGATGTTTTCTCATCTTGCATTTCTTTTAAATAACGGTGAATAGTCGACTTCGATCCTGTATTGCCCATTTCGGCGCGTATTGCGTCAATTGACGGATTTTCGCCACGTATTACGATTGCTTTATAAGCATTTTCCACTTG
>CAKZUG010000087.1 GCA_937920545.1 uncultured Saccharophagus sp. | reverse complement strand
TACAAGCGATTTTACGTCAATTCAACAACGTTTATACGATTACACAAAAACTAAAAAAGCGCATAAACGCAAAAGCCAAGATGAAAAAACGCTTATAGAGCGTGTTAATCATCAGCAAGCTATTCAAGAAGATATTGAAAGCGAACTCAATATCGCTGAATTGCCTACTGCTAACATGATGCCCTTTAGCGGCAGTGCCCATACAGATATACATGCTGCTTTACCTTTCATGCAAACCGATTACTTTCACTTGGTTGATACAACAGGCCGCGTTATTCGAGAGGATAAGCGAGGTTTTATCCCTTCACATTACCCACCTATATTACAGCGCTTAGGTGTTGATCAAAAAACATGGCTGCAAAACGTGACCCGTTTTGAAAAACGATTTGGCCGCGCTGCGGGCAAAGCCGATAAGGTGATTGAATACGCCAAACGGTTAAAAAGTGAAGGTAACTTGGGTAAGTGGTGCAAAGGTATATACTCGATGACAACCTGTTAGGCGGTAATCTACATATTCATTAGGCAATAACAATCATGTTAATCATTCTATTGGCATTACATTTTACTTAGCAATTTTACCTTAATACTCAAAATTAACTTATTCATATAAAAACACATAGCGATAAGGTATTTAAATATATTTTTGTTATGTGATTTGATATTTTATTTGTGAAATAAAATATGGGTGTCCTTTTTTTCTTTGTTTGCGGTCGACTTTAACGGTAGACGAGGAGTGGGTTCGAATGAGTGATTCAAAGTACGCCTCGAAATACTCTACCGTTAGGGTATCGGGTGGGTAGTCAAAAAACTCGGTGATGCGGCGAGGTGCGCGTGAATAAATATCGATGGTGGACTCGGCTTTATTCAACAAATCGTTTAAAAGGACAAAAGCCGTTGGTCTTTACTCTTTCATTATTTATTTAGTCGATATTAATTTAGCCTATTAGTTATAACAGGTTGTTTTTTAGGTCGAAAGTGTACCTGTGATGTGATTTAACTCTATGTAATTAGGTCTATTATTAACCTATATGCAGCATACTGTTTTTGTTGCGGTCAGTTATTAGGGAGTGAATATCATCAGTGACATAATTGTTCAGCAATCCAATATCAATGAGGCTATTCATCAGTTATTTGATGCGGTAGACGCTATTTCTGTGCAGGGTTACGATGAGCAGCGCTGTGTGGTGTATTGGAATATGGGCAGTGAGGCGCTATATGGTTACAGTGAGAGTGACGCGCTGGGTAAAAGGCTTGAGGATCTTATTATTCCTAAACCTATGCAGGCGTTTGTTATTGCGGCGCATGCCGATTGGGTGTCTAAGGGGGTTGTCATCCCTGCTGCTGAATTGACGTTGAGGCATAAGAATGGTTTAGATGTTCAGGTTTTTTCTAGCCATGTTATGTTTACTAACCAATTCAATAAAAAAGAAATGTATTGTATTGATATTAATTTAGCTGAGGTGAAGCGGGCGCAGGATGAAGCTGTATTTAAGCATAATATGCTTAGCGCTGTTCTTGAGGCGACACCGGATGCCTTTTTTTTAATGAAAGAAGATGGGACGGTGGTAGAGCACTATGAAAATAATTCAAAAGAGTCCTATGTTTTTTCTAGTGAGTTTATTGGTGATAATATTTGTAGTTTGTTACCTAATACAGTTACCCATAAGCTTCTAGCCTGCATACAGAAGGCGGTTAAGTCTGGCCGAGTTATACATTTTGAGTATGATCTTGATTCGCCTGACGGTAAAAAATATTTTGAAGCTAGGGTCAGCCGATTAGTCTCTCATCATAAAGTGGTTATTATTGTTAGAGATATTACTGAGCAGCATCAATCGGCTGAATTGATTCGCCAGCATGCCTATTTTGATATGCTTACTTTGTTACCTAATCGATTTTTATCACTTGATCGTTTATCTGCTTTGTTATCTGAGGCTGAAAAAAACAATGTGCAAGCGGCAATTTTGTTTCTTGATTTAGACGATTTTAAAAAAGTGAATGACTCGCTTGGGCATGAGGTGGGTGATAAGTTATTGATTGAATCGGCTAAGCGATTACACCAATCAATAGATACGCCAGATATGATAGGTCGCTTAGGCGGCGATGAGTTTATGGTGCTTCTAAGTGGTCTTGATAGCGTTCAAAAATCCTCTACTTGTGCAAAAAAATTATTGGATGTATTTAGAGAGCCTTTTTTAATCGATGATAGAACATTTATTTTGACTGTTAGTATTGGTATTGCCGTTTACCCTGATAACGGCCTGTGTGTATCGGAAGTGCTACGCTCAGCAGATGCTGCAATGTACGAAGCCAAGTCACTTGGCCGTAACACTTATTCGTTTTTTACAAAAAAAATGCACCTTGCTATGTTACGCCGTTTTGATATTGAAGAGCAAATGCAAACGGCTTTAGAAAATAATGAGTTCGAGGTTTTTTATCAACCTAAGTTTAATGCGCATAGTCATCAAGTTATTGGTGCGGAAGCATTATTGCGTTGGCATAATCCTGTTTTAGGCAACGTTACTCCCGATGAATTTATTCCTATTGCTGAGCATACGGGCTTGATTGTGCCTATAGGCCAGTTTGTTATTACACAAGCATTAGCATTTTTAACATGCTGGGAAGAGGTGCATGCATGTTCATACGCTATGGCTGTTAATGTGTCGCCGCGTCAATTTAGGGATGTGGAGTTAATAAATTTTATCAAGGCTGCGTTGAAAAAATCAAAAGTGCCGCCTGAAAAGTTGGAATTTGAAATTACCGAAGGTGTGCTTATGATTGGGCAATCGTACATCGATGATGCATTGAGTGATATACACGATATAGGTATTAACCTTGCTATGGATGATTTTGGTACAGGCTATTCTTCGCTGAGTTATCTTCGTCAGTATGCATTTGATGTACTTAAAATTGATCGCAGTTTTATAAATGGTATTACCGAAAATACTGAAGATGTTGATTTAGTCAAAGCAACTATTGCTATGGCGCATAGCCTTGGTTTAACCGTGGTGGCGGAAGGGGTCGAAACAAAAGATCAGCTTACATTGTTGGATGAGCTGAACTGCGACCTTGTTCAGGGGTATTATTTTAGTAAGGCTTTACGAGGTGATGACTTACTTGAGTGGCCATTTAAATAGGTGTCTCATATTCATCGGTGTAAGTAATATGATTTTATACTCGCATTGATAATTGACTCAAGTTATTTAATACAACCCGTTTTATATCCTCACTTTGATGATGTGATATGACTAGTTTATCTATATTAATAGCGTGTAAGTGAAGGCAGGGAGTGTCAGAATTCAGCTCTCTTAAATCACCTTTAATTAAAACAGGGAGAAAGGGTTTATCATCTGGTCGTTTGTTGTTAATTAAATCTAGACCTTCGTCTAATGAGAAAAGTTTGTATCGTTTTTTATGGTTGTTACTTTTCTTTGGAATAGCAAGGTTTAGTTTGCTATTCATGTTTTTTGGGTTTGCTGCAACAATATAAAGGCCGGTTGGGTATATCGCGTCATTACTAATCAATTGAAATGTATCGTGATAGGCGCTTGGGTTGGGTAAAATAACGGCCTTTCTTTCAGCTTGCTGAGGCATAAAAATAGAATAATTACTATAAAGTTGCTCTACCGAATGGGAGTAGACGCATATTTTATTTTCAAAACTCATGATGAAGCGAGAAGCTCGATTCTTCTTGTTAAATTGATTGATGTCCCATACAAGATCGTTATTAGTCATAATTACCTGATTTATGTTGGCGCGTAAATGAACAATAAGGTGAGTATAAAGTAACAAATGAGGCTTGATGATTGAAATTTTTAAAAATGTAAGACTAAAAAAGCATAAAAAATTCTTGGTTAGATGTTTTTTTTATTTTGTTAACTTGATCAAATTATAGTGTGCTGCACCCCTCAAAACTGACTGATATATTTAAACGGAATAAAAAAAATTAAAATGATTACTTTTTGTTTTTATTGTTGTTTAAGCACTATAAATCAAATTAGGTCAATTTATAGTGCTTGATTTCGCGTCATAATTGTATGGCTAGAGGTTAACTTTCATCATCATCTAGGCCTAGTTTACTTAGTCGGTAACGAATTGAGCGAAAGCTGATTCCCAGTTTTTTTGCGGCAAGTGTTTTGTTCCAGCGCGTTTTTTCCAAAATATCATGCAGGATATCTTTTTCGATTTCATTTAGGTAATCATCTATAGTGGCGTGTGTTTTCCCTGGGATATACGCTGGTTGTTGGGCGGCGTTTTCATTCTGTTCGAGTTGGGTAGACGCGCCGGATAATTTGGCTGTTTTCATGTCAACTGATTTATTACTGAGGAGTAAATCATGCTCTTCAATGATATTGTTTTCACACAGTGTCCATGCGCGCTCTAATATGTTTTCAAGCTCACGAATGTTGCCCGGGAAAGGGTAATCATTTAGTTTCAGCATGGCATTCTTACTTAACAACGGTGGTAGTTCATTTGTTGTTTTGGTTATTTTTTTAAGTAAGCCTTCGATTAGATAGGGAAGGTCATCTAGCCTGTCGCGTAGAGGGGGGACATCGAGCTGGATAACATTTAGCCTATAAAATAAATCTTGCCTAAACTCGCCATCTTCAACCAGTTGCTCTAAATTTTTATGTGTAGCGCAAAGAATTCGAACATCAATATTAATTTCTGCTTCGCTACCCACAGGCCTTACGGCCTTCTCTTGTATGGCACGAAGTAATTTTACTTGCATGTCTAACGGTAGGTCGGCGACTTCATCTAAAAATAAGGTGCCGCCATGTGCGGCTTTAAATAAACCTTGTTTTTCTTGAATTGCACCCGTGAAGGCCCCTTTTTTATGACCAAAGAGCTCACTTTCCATGAGTTCTTTTTGTATAGCACCGCAGTTTACGGCAACAAAGGCGTTTTGAGCGCGCGGGCCTAACTGGTGAATGGATCGAGCAACTAATTCTTTACCGCTACCCGATTCGCCACTAACGTAAACAGGCGCTTGTGAGCGAGATAATTTGTTTATACGTTTTATGAGTAATTTAACGGCTTCGGATTGACCGATAATTTCAGTTTTATTTATGTCTGGGGTGGGTAGGTTTGATGAAGTAACCGCTGTGTTAACAAGGTTACGTAATGACTCCAGCTTGACGGGTTTATTTAAAAAGTCAAAGGCGCCAGCTTTCATGGCTTGTACGGCTAGATCCATATTGCCGTGTGCTGTAATTAGGGCTGCTGGAAGTTCTGGTTTTATTTGTTGGATGTATTCAATGATATCAATGCCGTTACCGTCGGGTAGTCGCATATCTGTTAGGCACAGCGCGTAGTCATTTTCAGTAATTAACCGCTTTGCTTCTTTAACATTGGCTGCCGTATCAACAACACATTGCATGCGTGTTAGTGTGAGAGTTAGCAACTCTAATATATCAGGTTCGTCATCTACAATTATAACGTGAGTGGTCATATTACACCCTCCTTTTGGGGTGAGATAATTCTATTTTAAAATAGCTTTTGTTATCGCGCGTACGGTTATAGCTCAGGCTGGCTTTATTTATTTCGCACAGTTCTTTAGAAATGTATAGCCCTAGCCCTGTACCGCTTTCTTCCGTTGTGAAAAATGGATCAAAAATATTGTTTACATTACTTTTTTCGATACCCTCACCATTGTCTACAACATTAATATAGGGCCGAAAGTCGACATCGGTAATGCTGATTTCTATGGTGGCATGATACGTATTCGTTACAAAAAAACCATGCCGTAATGCATTTTCTATTAGGTTGGTCACAACTTGACGAAGTTGTGAGGGGTCTACGGTTGCAAATATCTCTTTATGGTTGGTAATGAGATCAATTTTGCAATCTCGCACTTCAATAAACATGTTAATAAACTTTTTCCCCCAGCTAACAAGTTCTATTCTTTGGGGGTCGGGTTTGTTTCGTCTTGAGAGCTGTAAAATATTATCGATAAGCTCATTAACTCTATCGGATTGTTGCAAAATAATTTCAACAAGGCGATTGTCGTGTTTGTCATTATTGGGGGATTCTTCTAAAAGTTGCGCGGCATGTGAAATAGCACCTAATGGGTTTCTCACTTCGTGGGCAATGGTTGCGGTGAGCTGTCCTAATGATGCCAGTTTCAGTTGTTGTGCTTGCTCGATAATATTTTTATTATCTTCAATGTATAAGATGGCGCCTTCGTTTAAGTCAGATTCAAGCCGTGCGAAGCTTATTTTTATTTCATGATTATCGTCAAGCTCAACGACTCGCGGTGTAATGGTAACTGGGTTAAAATGCCATTTTTCGATTACATCGTTTAACACGTTATAATGTTTAATTGAGCGTCCAACAGGGTTTGACTCTTTACTAATATGGAGTAATTCAACTGCTGCGTTATTGATAAGCTCGATTTTGTCTTCTTTATCAATAGCGATAATACCTGTTTGCATACGTGATACGACATGTTGAGACAGTTGTTTTAGATGTTCAGCATATTCGGCCTGTGCATTGGCTTCTTGATCGCTTTTACGTATGCGGACTGTTAAATAGGAGAGTGCGATAGTGGCACCGAAGACCAGTATGCCTAAAATACCAGAAAAGAAGATTGATTTACCTGTTGCGCTAGGTGATGAGTGAATAAACATTGCTTGTAATATTAAGGCAATAGCAATAATCGCGGCATAACCCAGTGCAACTTTAATACTAAGAAAAAAACTGGCGGTGGCGGCTGTAATAATGACAAGAAATCCTAAGCCATCTTGGGGCCCGCCACTACTGTAAATCACAGCGAGCATGACAATTAAATCTGTAAACAGTAAAAATGATATTCTATTTTGGGAGCGTGTTAGTCGTTTAGGTCGAAAGATGAAAAAACAGCCAAGGCAAAATAACCAATAAGACCAGGTTGATAACTCAAACAAGATGGGTTTTACATCGCCAAGTACCGAGGGCGCAATACCAATCTCAAAAATTGTGATCAAGATACTAATAACAATTAAGCGATAGGTTAAATAGATGCGCAACAGTAATAAACTGTGAAGGTGAGGTGTGTTCATAGTTAAGTTTCGTTAAAAAAACGCATTATAGTATGCGAGTTTACGCGCGGCGATAAATAAAACTCATGTATAATCGCGCCATTTAAAATTGAATGTATCTGGAGTATAGATAAACATGCCAACACTTAATATTGTAATGGCTCAAATAAACCCTTTAGTGGGTGATATTGACGGTAATAGTGCCCTCATTTTAACGACATTGGACGAAGCACTTGCCAAACAGCCTTACGATATGATCGTGTTTCCCGAATTAACATTAACGGGTTACCCACCTGAAGACTTACTTTTAAGACCAAGCTTGGCAAAACGTATTGATCAGGCGCTAGAGGTATTGTTGAATCATAACCCTGATGTGGCAATAGTGGTAGGGTATCCGCGCATGGCTATGGTAGAGGGTGAACCGGTTCTTTTTAATATGGCGGGTGTCTTGTTTAATGGTCAGATTGTGTTTGAATATGCCAAACAATGCTTGCCTAATTATCAGGTGTTTGATGAAAAACGCTATTTTACGGCTGGCTCTAGCGCGGGCATGTTCCACTTTAAGGGTCTACATTTAGGTATCTCAATTTGCGAGGATATTTGGGATGGTAAGCCACTTGAGCAACTGAAAGGTAAGAATATTGACGCTGTTATCAATTTAAACGCGTCGCCGTTTCATCAAAATAAGCAAGCGGCCCGAGAGGCGTTAATAAAAGAGCGTGCACAGTATGTAGGTGCGCCTATTTTATATGTTAACCAAGTGGGTGGCCAAGATGAGTTAGTGTTTGATGGCGGTTCAATGCTGGTGGGTAAAGACGGCGAGATTGTTACGCGTTCAGAATTGTTTGAACCCACGTTGATTTCTGCCGAGGTGAGTCTGGGTGGTCAGTTACGTACCTCTTATATTTCACAAGGCAAACCATGCGACCCATTAGCGGACACATACAGTGCTTTGGTGTTAGGTGTGCGTGATTATGTGAATAAAAATGGTTTTAAGGGCGTTTTACTGGGACTATCGGGTGGTATTGATTCAGCTTTAACGTTAGCTGTTGCCGTAGATGCCTTAGGTCAAGACCGTGTTGAAGCGGTGATGATGCCGTTTACCTATACCTCTCAGCTCAGCCTTGATGGCGCTCGTGAAGAAGCCAGCGCATTAGGTGTAAATTATCGCGTTCTTGATATTGAATCTATTTATCATTCATTTATGGACACCTTAGCG
>CAKZUG010000086.1 GCA_937920545.1 uncultured Saccharophagus sp. | reverse complement strand
TGAATCAGCAATGCCACGTTATTGAAGAAATCGCCGATGTGGGCGCGCGCTTTAATAATGGTTTTGAAGCGGGTTCTAAACCCGAATTATTAATTGCCTTATCCCACCTTACCAATAAAAATGCATGCATTATTTGTAACGGCTACAAAGATGCCGAATTTATTGACCTCGGCCTTTACGCGATAAAAATGGGCTACCAATGCTTTTTTGTGGTCGAGTCTTTATCTGAGCTAGATATTATTATTGAACGCAGCCAAGCATTAAACATAGAACCGCTTATTGGCGCACGGGTAAAACTGGCATCTATTGTGGGCGGTCACTGGAATGCCACCAGCGGCGATCGCAGTATTTTTGGTTTATCGATAGCGCAATTAATTGATATGATCGACACACTCAAAACCGCCAACCTCACGCACTGCTTTACACTGCTGCATTATCACTTAGGTTCGCAAATACCTAACATATTAGATATTCGCGCAGGGGTCTTAGAAGCTTGCCACGTTTACTGCGAGTTAGTCAAAGAAGGTGCCCCAATGGGTTACCTCGATTTGGGCGGCGGCCTTGCAGTTGACTATGACGGCTCTAGCTCAAACGTTTTGCATTCAATGAATTATTCACTCAATGAATACTGCGCAGACATTATTGATGTCATTACAAGCACACTTGCCCCCTTAAAAATACCCCACCCACATATAGTAACCGAATCGGGCCGCGCAACCATTGCATACAGCTCGGTGCTTGTCTTTAACGTGTTAGATGTTACAACATTTAAACCCTCTGCTAACGCTTTAAAGTACAAAGAGCAATGCGAGCATCTCTTAATTGAAAACCTAGAAGAAACACTTCACGTTACTAATACAAAAAACTTACAAGAGTGTTATAACGACGCTATTTTTTACCGTGACGAAATACGCGCACTGTTTAAACGCGGCCAAGTTTCACTACGGATTCGCTCGTATGGCGAAAATATTTTTTTAGCTATCATGCAAAAACTGTTAACGTTAGGCGACAGTGCTACACGACCTTTTAGCGAATTCGACACGCTCAAAACATTAATGAGCGATATTTATTATTGCAACTTTAGCTTATTTCAATCCCTGCCCGACATTTGGGCTATTGATCAAATTTTTCCTATCGCACCGATTCATAGATTAAACGAGCAACCCTCAAGGCAAGGTATTTTAGCGGATATCACTTGTGATTGTGACGGTAAAATTGACCGTTTTAGTAACATGCAAAGTATTCAAAAAACATTGCCGCTACATACTCTTAATAAAAATGAAGAATACTTTATCGGCTGTTTTTTAGTGGGGGCTTACCAAGAAACGCTAGGCGATTTACATAACCTATTTGGCGATACAAACGTGGTAAGTGTACGTCTACAAGAAGACGGCACCTATGTTTTTGCTGATGAAATAGAAGGTGATAGTATCGCCGATGTTTTAAGCTATGTTGAATATCAACCCAAAAATTTACGCGAACTATTTAGGAGAAATGCGGAGAAATCAGTACGAGAAGGCATAATCACACCTCAAGAAAGAACCACAATTATGCAGGCTTTTTCACAGAGTTTGAATGGTTACACCTACTATGAAAAAGAGCCATGAATATGAAAAAGAGCCATAAAGCTCAAGATATTAACAAGTCACAAAGAAAGAATACCCTTGGGTATGAGGCCATCGGAGGCAGGATGCCGACGCAGAGCGTATAGGAATATATTTTCAGCGTGCATCATACTCAAGGGGATTCTTTTCAACTATTTCGGTAGTAACATTGTAAAAAAACACGTTTTCAAAGAGTCGCTAAAGGCAACCGTAGCCTCATAAATAAACATATTTAACAATCAAAAAGAGAGACATTATGAGTAAAGTAATGATAATAGGCGCCGGTGGCGTTGGCGGTGTCGTTGCACATAAATGCGCGCAGCTATCACATATATTTACTGAAATAGTTTTAGCCAGCCGCACAAAAAATAAATGCGATGATATTGCACAGCAAATTAAGGCCAAAGCCCAAACACACATTAATACAGCGCAAGTTGATGCAGATAATGTGAAAGAGCTAACCGCACTTCTGCAAAAAGAGAAACCCTCACTGGTTATCAATGTCGCGCTGCCTTATCAAGATCTACATATTATGGATGCCTGCCTTGCCGCTAATGTGCATTATTTGGATACAGCCAATTACGAACCCATTGACGAAGCGAAATTCGAATACAGTTGGCAATGGGCTTACCAAGAGAAATTCCAACAAGCAGGCCTAATGGCGCTTCTAGGGAGCGGTTTTGACCCTGGCGTCACCAATGTGTATACCGCTTATCTGCGCAAACATTATTTAGATGAAATACATGAACTGGATATTATCGATTGCAATGCAGGCGATCACGGCCAACCATTTGCCACAAATTTTAACCCCGAAATTAATATTCGTGAAGTGACGGCCAAAGGGCGTTACTGGCAAGACGGCGCTTGGATCGAGACCGATCCATTGTCTGTAACACAAGGCTACACCTTTCCTGAAGGTATTGGCGATCAAAACATTTACTTAATGTATCACGAAGAACTTGAATCACTTACCAAGCACTTTCCCGAGATAAAGCGCGCTCGTTTTTGGATGACATTCTCTGACAACTACCTTAAACACCTTGAAGTATTACAAAATATTGGCATGACAGGCATTGAACCTGTTAACCATAATGGCACCGAGATTGTTCCGTTACAATTTTTAAAAACGCTACTGCCAGACCCTAAAACATTGGGCCCATTAACCGAAGGCAAAACATGTATTGGCTGTATTGCAAAAGGCATAAAAGAGGGCAAAGAAAAAATATTTTATATTTATAATATTTGCGATCATCAAGCCTGCTATAAAGAAGTTAACTCGCAGGCTATATCTTACACAACCGGTGTACCCGCCATGATCGGTGCAAAAATGATGATTGAGAAAACATGGCTCCAGGCAGGCGTGTTCAATATAGAACAATGTAACCCCGATCCATTTATGGAAGACCTTAACGCATACGGGCTTCCTTGGAAGGTCATTGAATTAACTGATACTGGGCTTCACTCATAATATGCAACCACCATTATTTGATTACTCTCAAGTACCCTCGCCTTGCTATGTTATTGACGAGGTCAAACTTGAGCATAACCTTCAAATATTACGCCACATAGAAGAGGCTTCGGGGGCAAAAATTTTACTCGCACTCAAAGCCTTTTCAATGTTTGAGCTCGCTCCGTTAATCATGCGCTATTTAAGCGGCGTATGTGCCAGCGGATTACACGAAGCCACGCTAGGCCGCGAAGAGTTTAACAAAGAAGTACATACATATTGCGCCGCTTTTATACCTGACGATTTTGATCAAATTTTGCAACAAAGCAACCACCTTGTATTTAATTCGTTTAACCAATGGCAAACATACAAGCAGAAGTGCCTTTCGGCCAATGTGACCTTAACGCAAAAAAAACAAGCATCCAAATCATTTGGGATGCGTATCAATCCAGAGCATTGTGAAAGCACAACGCCCATGTACGACCCCTGCGCGCCCTGTTCAAGAATGGGCGTTACGGCGAATGATTTTAAACATCAAGATTTAACCGGCCTTGACGGCATTCATTTTCATACTTTATGCGAACAGGGCTTTGATCCATTAGCGCGAACACTGGATGTTATTGAAAAAAAATTTGGTGAGTATTTATATCAAATGAAGTGGGTAAATTTTGGCGGCGGTCATCATATAACAGCAGATAACTACAATAGAAAAAAACTTATACAACGCATCATTAATTTTAAACAAAAATACGATGTTGATGTCTATTTAGAACCTGGTGAAGCTGTGGCACTCAACTCTGGTTATTTTGTAACCGAAGTGTTAGATATCGTTCACAATAATATGCCCATAGCCATTATGGATAGCTCAGCCACTTGTCATATGCCAGATGTATTAGAAATGCCTTACAGACCCGAGTTGCACGAAGAAGATAAAAACGGCAATTATACTTATCGGCTAGGTGGGCCAAGCTGTTTAGCGGGAGATATTGTAGGTGATTACACCTTCAACCAACCGTTACTATTGCATGATAGAGTATGCTTTAAAGACATGGCAATATATACTATGGTTAAAAATACAACATTTAATGGTATTAATTTACCCAGTATTGCGACGTTAAATACGCATACGCAAACCATAAATATTATAAAAAAATTTAATTATCAACATTTTAAACAACGATTGTCGTGAGAGAATAATGTGAAAAACTTAGCCGTACAACCTCACACCGCTGAACCAGGTGAAACAATACTTTGCCACCATAGTGAAAGTTGTGCCGCACTTGAAGAAATAGAAAAGTTGAAGGCTGAGAACGCCGCCTTAAAACAACTTGTTGCGACTGATGCCTTAACGGGTTTATTTAATCGAAGGCATATGTTTATGTGCCTTGAGCAGGAGTACGAACGTTCTCAAAGATCCAATCTTCCAACCACAATTGCATTAATCGACCTCGATTATTTTAAAGCAATTAATGATACCTATGGCCACCGCGCGGGTGATGCCGTACTCACTAAAATAAGTAGCATTATAAAAAACACAATACGTCAACTCGATATTGCATGCCGCTATGGCGGGGAAGAATTTTGTGTCATATTTCCAAGTACTTACTTACTGACCGCGCAAATTGTTGCTGAACGTATTCGTAAATCCATTGAATCTGCAGAAATCATCTTTGACGATAAAAAAATGCATGTTACCGCCAGCATTGGCCTCGATACTTACTGCAAAAAAAGTAATACTTCAATGAACGAGATCATTGAAAATGCAGACAAACAACTGTATAAAGCCAAAGAATTGGGGCGTAATCAAATATGTGCCAACACACCAAAGCTATCTAACAGCTCACAAATGAGTCATGATGAAAAAGATGCGCTTTACAATACCTTTGCACACAAAAAAGATTAATCTGGAGATAACATGTTAACTAGCAACACGTATTTTGATGGGAACGTAAAATCTATTGCTTTTGATACCGCAACATTACCCGCAACAGTGGGTGTTATGGATAAAGGCGAATACACATTTACTACTGACTGCAAAGAAATTATGACTGTTGTATCAGGAAAGCTTGTGGTGAAACTCCCCGAGTCAAACGAATGGCAAACCTTTATTAACGGTCAAGTTTTTGAAGTTGAGAAAGGCGCCTCTTTTGATTTACAAGTAGAAGCTCAGACAGCTTATATGTGTCAATACATCCGTTAAAATAAAAATAGGCTAAAACTGTAACCAAACAAGTTTAGCCTATTGAAAAAATAATAATAAAATAAATTTTTAATCGTTATTTTTGTTTTTTGCATCATAAAATAATGATTCTTTAGCAGGCTGTTTATCAACATTACTGCGCTCTTCTTCGCACTTTGCTGTACTGCCGCCACAAATATCGCACTCGGTATCAATACCCAGTGCGCCCATACCACCGCACGATCCCTTTATGGGCTTGTTGGCAAAAATAACACCGACCGACATAGCAGCAACAACAATGACTAAAGCAGATAAAGTAAAAATAAATATCGTCATAATAAATCCTATTTAGAAGCTAAAAATGGTGTAAAAGATTCAGTATAAAAAGTCTTAAAACCGTCATTCTCTTTTACAATAAAATAAGCAGCAAGTTGCAATTTTTCTGCAAATTTTTTGCCTTTCTCTGGGCCTAATACGTTTATGGCTGTCGCGTAAGCATCTGCTTGAGCCGAGGTCTGTGCAATCACAGTCACAGACGCTAAATTATGAGTAATAGGCTTGCCTGTAGACGCATCAATGGTATGCGACAAGCGTACACCATCTCGCTCATAGTAATTGCGGTAATCACCACTCGTAGCCATACCTACATTACTGACCAATAATGCTTGTACAGCACCTGTTTGCGCAAGTGTTGGTTTTTCAATGCCAATCACCCAAGGTGACCCGTTGTTTTTTACCCCTTTAGCAAATATTTCCCCGCCAATTTCAACTAAAAAATTCACGATACCTTGCGATACAAAATACTTCGCCATTAAATCACTGCCATAACCCTTAGCAATAGCGGATAGGTCAATATAAACATTTGCCTTTTTTACAACAGACTTTGATAATGTATTTAGTTGGTACGACTGATTATCTACGCGCGCTTTGGCTTTGTCGATAGCAGATTGAGACGGTGATAACCCTTCAGGTTTAACCGGGCCAAAACCCCATAAATTAACAAGCGGCCCAATGGTTACATCAAATGCGCCGTCTGATTGCCGATTAATTTTTTGGCTCAACGATAACATATAAAACAACTCATCAGATACACTCACTGGCTCACCAATAGGATGCTGGTTGAGCAGTGATATTTCAGAGTCGGTAATATACGTTGATAAAGATTGGTTAATCTCAACCAGCAACGCATCAATATCAGATTGTACTTCCGCCTTTGATCTAGCGAAATTGGGTGGAAGTAATACTTTGATATTGTATTGTGTTCCCATAGTTTTACCGTTAAAAATAAAACTAGGAACGACATCAAATTTTGCGTGTTGCGTATCCGAAGGCTTAGAACAGCCTTGCAGGCAAATAAAAAACAAAAAAAGCGAGGCGCATACTACGCGGCTCGCTTTTATAGATATTAAAAATGTAAACATAATGATTTAATTAACCACCAAAATCATCAAGCATAATATTTTCATCTTCAACACCTAAATCTTTTAACATCTTAATCACTGCCGCATTCATAACGGGGGGGCCACACATGTAATATTCGCAATCTTCGGGCGCTTCATGCTCTTTCAGGTATTCATCAAATAATACGTTATGAATAAAGCCTGTTAAACCATCCCAGTTATCTTCTGGCTGTGGATCAGACAAAGCAATATGCCAATCGAAATTTTCATTTTCAGCAGATAATCCATCGTAATCCTCTTTATAGAACAGCTCGCGCATTGAGCGTGCACCGTACCAAAAAGAAATTTTACGTTTAGAGTTAAGGCGCTTAAGCTGATCAAACAGATGAGAGCGCATAGGTGCCATACCTGCACCACCACCGATAAAGACCATTTCAGCGTCTGTTTCTTTTGCAAAGAACTCACCAAATGGGCCATAAACCGTAATGGTATCGCCGGGTTTTAAGCTAAATACATACGATGACATTTGCCCAGGAACAATACCTTTAGAGCCAGGAGGTGGCGTTGCAATACGAATATTGAACTTGACCATACCGCGTTCTTCAGGGTAGTTAGCCATAGAGTAAGCACGAATAACAGGCTCTGTCACTTTAGATTCTAAATTAAAGAAACCAAAACGCTCCCAGTCGCCACGATACTCTTCTTCAATATCAAAAGTACTAAATTTGACATGATGCTCTGGTGCTTCTAGTTGTACATAGCCACCTGCACGGAAATCGACATTCTCGCCTTCAGGAAGCTTAAGCGTTAACTCTTTAATAAAGGTAGCAACATTGGGGTTAGACTCAACAACACATTCCCATTGTTTAACACCAAAGACTTCTTCAGGTACTTCTACCTTCATATCTTGACGAACACCAACCTGACAACTTAAACGCCAGCCTTCCGCTTCTTCACGCTTTGTAAAATGCGATTTTTCAGTAGGTAGCATTGAGCCACCACCTTCCGAAACAATACATTTACACTGTGCGCAAGTACCACCGCCACCACATGCAGATGCTAAGAATAACTCGTTAGATGCCAGTGTTTGAAGCAACTTACCGCCCGCAGGAACGGTAATGTTTTTTTCGCCATTGACTTCAATTTGTACGTCACCACTAT
Organism: uncultured Saccharophagus sp.; assembly: GCA_937920545.1. GTDB lineage: Bacteria > Pseudomonadota > Gammaproteobacteria > Pseudomonadales > Cellvibrionaceae > Saccharophagus. The sequence continues at coordinate 7,893 of CAKZUG010000086.1, read as the reverse complement.
TAACCAGCTTTGCTCTTGCACTTAAAATAATAAGCACAAGCGCAATAACAACGGTTGTAAACATTGCAACGCCAAGCGTAATTTCTAAATTCATAGTTTATATCCCGTTTTACAGTGCAATACCACTGAATGACATAAAGCCTAAAGACATTAAGCCAACAGTAATAAATGTAATACCTAAACCTTGTAAGCCAGCAGGTACATCGCTGTACTTAAGCTTTTCACGAATACCTGCCAGTGCAGTAATCGCAAGCGCCCAACCAATACCAGCACCTAGACCAAACACAGTACTTTCTACGAAAGTATACTCGCGTTCGACCATTAATAATGACGCACCAAGAATCGCACAGTTCACCGTAATAAGAGGCAAGAAAACACCTAATGCAGCATAAAGCGCAGGGAAGTATTTATCTAACACCATCTCAAGAATCTGTACCAACGCTGCGATCACACCAATGTAACAAATCAAGCCCAAAAAGCTTAAATCCACATCGCCGAGACCTGCCCACGCCATAGCACCATCAGCAAGTAAATAGTTAAATAACAAGTTATTAACAGGTACAGTAATTGCCAATACAACAACAACTGCCACACCTAAACCAAAAGCCGCATCAATTTTTTTAGAGATGGCTAAAAACGTACACATACCTAAGAAATAGGCCAGCGCCATGTTTTTAACAAAAATTGACTCAACAAAAATACTTAACAGCAATTCCATTACACGATCTCCGCTGTTTTAGTTGTGTTAGGAGCGATTTTGTAATCAGGCTGCTCAATTTGCTCACGCTTAAATGAACGTAAAGCCCAGATTAATAAACCAATAATAAAGAATGCAGAAGGTGCAAGTAACATTAAACCATTAGCTACATACCAGCCGCCATCTGTGCTTAGAGGTAGAATCTGGTAACCCAATAACGCACCAGAACCAAATATTTCACGAATGACTGCAACAATGATCAGTAATAAGCTGTAACCTAAACCATTACCAATACCGTCAAAAAAGCTAGGTATAGGTGGGTTTTTCATGGCAAATGCTTCTGCACGCCCCATTACAATACAGTTAGTAATAATCAAACCAACAAATACAGAAAGCTGCTTTGAAATATCATAAGCAACAGCCTGAATAACTTGATCAACTAGAATAACTAGCGAAGCAATGATAGTCATTTGAACAATAATTCGAATACTATTGGGAATATAGTTTCGAATAATCGCAATAAAAAAGTTTGAAAAAGCCGTTACCAGTGTTAATGCTAAACACATAACAAGTGTAACTTTCAAACCCGTAGTCACCGCCAAAGCTGAACAGATACCGAGTATCTGTAAAGCAATGGGGTTGTTGTCTAATAAGGGTTTAAACAATAACTCTCTGATTTTCACGATTATGCACCGCCCTTTTGAAGATTTTGTAAAAATGGATAGTAGCCCATTTGGCCCATCCAAAATTTAATCATGTTGTCGACGCCGTTACTGGTCAGTGTTGCACCAGATAGCCCATCAACTTTGTACTCAGCACCTGCTTGTTTAGGATCGACCGCCCCTTTTACAACAGAAAGCTCAACTTGACCCTGTGCGTCATATACACGCTTACCAGGCCACATGCCTTTCCATTTGGGGTTATCAACTTCGCCACCTAAGCCTGGCGTTTCACCATGCTCGTAGTAGCCCAAACCAATAACGGTATTGAAATCTTCTTCAAGAGCAATAAAACCTCGCAACGTAGACCAAAGGCCGTAACCACGAATAGGTAAAATGATTTTATCTAGTGCGCCTTGATCATTTTGAATCAAAAATACTTTTGCATAATTCTCTAAGCGACCCAATCCAGCAATATCAGCATCTTGAGTCAGTACTTCTGATTGCGCAGGGTCTTTAGACGCCTTGCGCTGATCGTAAGCATTTGGGTCAATATCTGCATATTTACCGGTACTTAGATCAACAACCTTAACTTGAACACTTTTAAATTGCTCATCAATACTCACGTCTTCTTTTAACATGCCTGCTGCCGAAAGAATATTACGCTTAAAATCGAGCTCTTTGTTTTTAGTTTGGATAGGTTTCAGTTTGACTGCTGCAAGTGATACGATCACTGAGCAAACAACGCATAAAACCGTCGCAACCACTAACGTCTTTATAATAGAATCGTTTTTACTAGCCACGTGCCAGTCTCCTCTTAACGTTTGCATTGACAACAAAATGGTCAATGATAGGGGCAAAAATATTAGCAAATAAAATCGCTAACATGATGCCTTCAGGGAAAGCGGGGTTAACAACACGAATAGTAATAACCATGAAACCAATTAACGCGCCATAGAACCAACGACCTTTGTTCGTCATTGAAGCCGAAACAGGATCTGTTGTCATAAAGAATAAACCGAATGCAAAGCCACCTAGTACAAAATGCCACCAGAATGGTAATGCAAACATAGGGTTAGAATCGGCATTACCAATTGCGTTATAAATGAGTACAGTAATTGTCGCTCCAATTAACGTACCGAACACAATACGGTATGAAGCAATACCCATGATCATCAAGGCAGAACCACCAATAGCAATGGCCAGTGTTGATGTTTCACCGATTGAGCCGTGCAAATTACCTAAGAAAGCATCCATCCAAGATAACTGATTTTGAACAGCGGCATAACCTTCGTTAGCGGCAACAGAAAGCATAGTAGCGCCTGTGTAACCATCTACGGCAGTCCATACGGCATCGCCAGAAATATACGACGGGAAAGCAAAGTATAAAAAAGCACGGCCTGTTAATGCAGGATTGAGGAAGTTTTTACCTGTACCACCAAATACTTCTTTACCAATCACAACACCAAAACTAATACCTAAGGCTGCTTGCCATAAAGGTAAATCTGGTGGACATGTTAAAGTAAATAAAATAGAGGTAACAAAAAAGCCTTCGTTCACTTCGTGCTTACGCTTAATCGCAAACAGGACTTCCCAAAAACCGCCCACAATAAACACAGTGGCGTATATAGGTAAAAAGTACATGGCGCCATAAAACATATTATCCCAGATACTGGCTGGGTTATTAGAGGTTAAAAACGCAATAATGGCAGCACGCCAGCCTTCGTTGGCAACAAGATCAGTATTAGCAAGAATCGAATTTGCTTGAAAACCAATATTGTACATACCAAAGAAAATCACAGGAAAAGTACATACCCAAACCGTAATCATAATACGCTTAAGATCAATACCATCGCGCACATGTGCAGTTGTTTGTGTACGTGAGTTCGGTTGGAATAAACCGGTGTCTACGGCTTCATATAGCGCGTAAAACTTCTCATATTTACCGCCGGGCATAAAATGAGGCTCTAATTTATCAAATGTACTGCGTAACATAGTTAGCCCTCTTTCTCAATAATGGTTAAATTGTCACGAAGCATAGGGCCGAATTCGTATTTGCCTGGGCAAACAAACGTACATAGCGCTAAATCTTCTTCGTCTAATTCTAAACAGCCTAATTGCTGAGCCACTTCGGTATCACTAACAATAATGGCGCGTAAAAGCTGGGTAGGTAAAATATCTAACGGCATTAAACGCTCATACGCACCGATAGGCACCATGGCGCGCTCACTACCATTTGTTGAGGTAGTGAAACTAAATACTTTCTCTTTCATAAAGCTAGAGATATAAATAGGCAAGGCAGAAAAGCGATTTTTACCTGCACGCAAATAATGCAAAGCTGGACGCTCGCGACCTTCAAGTAAGACGCTCACTTGGTTATGAAAACGGCCTAAATAGGCAGTTGGTGTGCCAACCGTGCGGCCGCTAAATACCGAACCAGAAATCAGACGGTTTTCGCCATCTTTAAGTTGGCCTGCACTTACCTCGTACAAAGACGCACCTAGACGAGTACGAATTAATCGCGGCTGTTCAACCTGAGGGCCCGCTAATGAAATAACGCGTTCTGTTGAAAGCTGACCGCTTTCAAACAATTCGCCGACAGCAATCACATCTTGATAACCAATAGACCAAACTGTTTTAGTCGCACTACACGGGTCTAGGAAGTGAATATGCGTGCCCGTATTACCCGCTGGATGCTTACCACTAAACGATTCCGAAGCAACCTGAGGCTTAGAAGGAACATCTATATTTGCACCCGCTGCCTGACATACAAACACTTTGCCGTCGGTTAGCTTGGTAAGAATATTAATACCATGCTTAAACGCCTCTGATTTTTGCGCAATAATCACTGCAGGATCAGCCGCTAGAGGATTAGTATCCATGGCGGTAACAAAAATAGAGTTTGGCGCTGAATCAAGAGCCGGAACTTTACTAAATGGACGTGTTCGAAATGCTGTCCACAAACCAGAATCAACCAGTGTATTGACCACTGTCTCTTTTGGTGCCGTATCAACACTTGCCGCATCAATCGTCGCAAATGTCTCGGCATCGCTGCCTTCAACATCGATAACAACCGACTGCAATACACGTTGCGCGCCACGGTTAATCGCTGCAACAGTACCACTAGCTGGTGCTGTGTACTTTACGCCTTGTGTTTTTTTGTCAGTGAAAAGAACTTGGCCGAGTTTCACTTTGTCGCCGACTTTGACTGCCATGGTAGGTTTCATACCATGGTAATCGAAACCGATAAGCGCAACAGAACGAATAGCTGGACCATCCTCGATTGATTGCTTGGGTTGACCCGCAATCGGTAAGTCTAATCCTTTACGGATATTGATCATACGTCTTTGCCTGAGTTGAAGTTAAGATTTAAAGGTTATTGAGATTCTGATTAGGGTTGCAAATAGGAGCCAAAAAGCAGCACAACAAGACACAACCAACGGTATTTATCTAAACATATTGAGTCTAGCCTACAGCTAGGCTTACTGTGAGCTTCATGTGACCTCAGATTAAACGTCATAAATACGCAATGGGACATATTTCAGACGATTAATAAACAGCCGCACGAACACCCTGCAAATTTTGGCGCTAATTATAGAGAGCCACTCGCATAATAACCAGACTGTAATCGCAAATACTTGTATAAAATGCCATATTTATGTTCGCATCAACTTTAAACGCACCTTTTTCGCACACTTTACATCGACATCCACACAAGAGTGGCTGTAATTGAATCAAATAGAGGCACTCTAAATGCCTTATTAATACCGTTGAACAGTAAAAATCGAGTAAGATGTTGTTTTTTATTCACTTATATGCGCGTTATGGTATTCATTTAAAATACCGAAGAGCTCGCGTAAACAGACATGCGTAGATATTCTCTTTGCGGCCCAATAGGTAAATGTAAGTACTATGGCAACATCATCTGTTCAAACATATTCAACATTACTCCCAAGCAAACCCGCCGATAAAAAAGTTTGGGGTAACTTAAAAGGTTTAGGCCTTTCTTACAGCGCATTTATGGCTGCATGCGAAAACGCCTCAACCAGTGTTTTTGTCACTGCGAGCATGGCTGATGCTGATCGTTTAGCGCGCGACTTAACGCTACTCGGCAAACACCAGACCCACCAACCCAAAGTGCTCGTATTTTCTGACTGGGAAACCCTACCCTACGACGCGTTTTCGCCTCACCAAGATATTATTTCAGAACGTATGCGTGCGCTATATCAGCTGGCCTCTGGCGAACGCTGTTGGATTGTTGTTGCCGTCTCCACATTAATGCATCGCATTGCGCCAAAGCCTTATATTTTGGGTAACAGTTTTCATATCAGCCTTAACCAAGCACTTGATCGCGACACTTTCACCCGCAATTTAATTGATGCGGGCTACCAACGCGTTGATACGGTGTTTAATCACGGTGAAATAGCCTTGCGTGGCGCACTGATTGACGTTTACCCAATGGGTAGTTCAAATGCATACCGCATAGAATTGTTTGATGATAGCGTCGATTCCATTCGGCATTTTGATCCAGAAACACAGCGCACTATCGAAAAAGTCGATAAAATCGCCCTACTGCCGGGTAAAGAATGCCCATTAGATGAGAAAGGCATTAGCCAGTTTAAGCTCAATTGGTACGACACATTTGATGTTAATCACCGCGCTTGCCCGGTGTTTCAAGATGTTTCATCGGGCATATCGCCCGCCGGAGTCGAGTACTTTTTACCGTTGTTTTTTGACCATACCGCCAGTTTTTTTGATTACCTGCCTGCCGACTCACTGATTTTTACCTTAAAAGGCATTGAGCAAACTATTGAGCATTTTTGGCGCGATGCCAGCAACCGCTTTGACAATCAAAATATTGACCCTCAACGGCCTCTTTTAGCGCCACACAAAGTATTTACGCCTGTTAATGAATTTTACGCGAGCCTCAAAGCCTTTAAGCGCGTTAGCCTATATGAAGAGCAGCTCGAAAAAAACGCAGGTCATACCAACCTAAATTTCAGCACCCCCACACCGCTAACCATAGATAGCAAAGCCAAAGACCCGCTGGCGCAACTCAAATTATTTTTAACACAACACGATGGGCGCGTGCTGTTTTGCGCAGAAAGTAACGGCCGGCGTGAGACACTAAAAGAACACCTCGGCAAAATAAAACTGTCACCCAAAGACGCCGATAGCCCAATCGACTTTATCAACAGTCGAGTCAAATACGGTATTACCGTGGCCGACTTTCAAAGCGGCTTAAATATCGATGACAAAAACATTTGCTTTATCAGCGAGACCCAACTGTTTGGGCAGCGCGTTCAGCAATACAGAAGACGAAAAGAAGCCAACACCGAGCACCAAGAGAACATTGTTAAAAACCTCACAGAACTCAGCATTAGCGCGCCTGTAGTACATATAGATCATGGTGTAGGCCGCTACAAGGGCTTACAAACCATCGAGTTTGACGGCCAACAAGATGAATTTCTGGTCTTAGAATACGCCAATGAAGCCAAGTTGTATGTACCCGTGACCAGCCTTCACTTGATCAGCCGCTATAGCGGCTCAAATGATGAAAACGCCCCGCTTAACAAACTTGGCAGCGACAATTGGGATAAAGCAAAGCGTAAAGCCCGTGAAAAACTACGCGATGTTGCCGCTGAATTACTCGAAATTTACGCCAAGCGCAAAGCAAAAGTAGGCTACCAATACACCTTCCCAAAAGATGCTTACCGCACATTTAGCGAAAGCTTCCCCTTTGAGGAAACCGTCGACCAACAAAAAGCCATTGAAGCCGTTCGCCAAGACATGATCTCACCCCAGCCTATGGACAGACTCGTTTGTGGTGACGTTGGCTTTGGTAAAACAGAAGTGGCCATGCGCGCGGCATTTATTGCTATTGAAAACCACAAACAAGTGGCTGTGCTCGTACCAACAACCCTACTGGCCCAACAGCATTACGAAAACTTTAAAGATCGCTTTGCCGATTGGCCCATCAATGTAGAGGTCATTTCGCGCTTTAAATCCAAAAAAGAAACCGATCAGGCGCAGGCCGAGCTCAAAGCAGGCAAAATTGATTTAATTATTGGTACCCATAAATTAATTCAGGGCAACTTAGAAATCCCAAACTTAGGGCTTGTGATTATTGACGAAGAGCACCGCTTTGGTGTGCGCCAGAAAGAGGCCCTTAAAGCCCTACGTGCCGAAGTGGATATCTTAACTCTCACTGCGACGCCCATACCAAGAACGCTCAATATGGCCATGTCGGGCATTCGCGATTTATCGATTATTGCCTCGCCACCCGCCAAACGCTTATCGGTCAAAACCTTTGTAAAACAAAGCGCACCAGAAACCGTAAAAGAAGCTATTTTGCGTGAAATTATGCGCGGCGGCCAAGTGTACTATTTACACAACGAAGTCAGCACAATCGAGCGCGTGGGCGAAGATTTACAAAACCTAGTCCCCGAAGCACGGATTCGGATTGCCCACGGGCAAATGCGCGAGCGCGAGCTCGAAAATGCCATGTCCGACTTTTACCATAAGCGCTTTAATATT
>CAKZUG010000085.1 GCA_937920545.1 uncultured Saccharophagus sp. | reverse complement strand
CACCAATACGGCCAACACTTGTTGGTGTACCAGCACCAGTAAGGTTGTCTTGACCACGCGTGTAAATACGTGAACCCAGCTCCTTACTAAAGTCATTGCTAGCAATAACAATACGCGCTTCGATCATAACTTGACGAATAGGAATATCAATTTGATCAACAAGAGATTTAAATTCAGAAATCTTATCGTCTGTATCAGTCAAAATAATAGAGTTAGTTCTTTCATCTACAATTGCCTGTCCACGCTCAGACAGAATACTGCCCGTTGAATTACGATCATCGCCAGCGCCTCCGGCACCACCGGATTCACCCCCTGAACCACCTTGTTGACCACCTTCATTAATAAATAAGTTAAATAGCTCTCGTGCATTAGCGTACTTCACTCGGATATATTCAGTTCGCAATGGCGCCAATTCTTGTAATTGCTTTTTAGTCTCAAGCTCTTGTCTTTCTCGCTCGGCAATTTCAGCTGCTGGCGCAACCATAAGGACAGTACCCACCTGACGCTTATCTAAACCTTTAGTTTTTAATACAAGGTCAAGAGCTTGATCCCAAGGTACATTATCAAGGCGCAGTGTAATATTTCCCGTTACAGTATCACTCGCCACTAGGTTCAAGTCATTAAAATCAGCAATCAGCTGTAATACTGATCGAACATCAATATCTTGAAAGCTTAATGATAACTTTTCACCTGTATAAGCAAATTTCGCTTTTTTATCGGCGACTTGCTTGGGCGTAAGAGGCTTAACACTTAATACATACTTGTTATCTGCTTGGTAAGCCAAATAATCATACTCACCCTTTGTCTTTATGCTGATAGTCGTACCGTCAGTTTGGTAACTTGCCCCAATTAAATTAACTGGCGTCGCAAAGTCAACAACATCTAGCTTGCGCCTTAACTGCTCGGGTAAAAATGTATTAATAAACTTAATATCTATTCCACCGCTTACCTCTTGAACATCTACCTTTATTTTAGGGTCAGTCAGATCAATAATAACCTTGCCTTCATCTTTTTCTCCGCGCCTAAAATCAATGTTGCTGATGTTCGGTACTCCCGACCTTACACCCACTGAAGTGGCATCAGATGCAGAGCTTGCAGCAACCTGGTTAGAGGGTTGCGAAACAGGCGTTGAAGCTGTACTAGTAGATGATGCACCGCCAGCGCCTACTTCAATAACATAACTGTTGCCATCAGCAACAGCATTAAAAGGCGAAGAATTACTCAAGTTTAGTATTAGACGAGTTCGACCGCCCGCCTCTAAAGCCACAACACTGTCGACATCACCTACAGATACAGAGTATTTCTTTTGTGATAAAGCACTAGATGCATCAGGAAAATCAACCACGACACGAGCAGGCTGATCAATAGAATATGATTGAGGCTTCAAAGGAGGCTCATCAAAGGTTAACTTTATCTGAGCCTTTTCACCGGGCAATTCAGAAAATTTAATGTCTTGCAATACAGCACTTAGACTACTCGAAGCATACCCAAATAGTATCGCGCCAGCTGTTAGATTTACTATACGTTTGTACATGGATTAATCCTTCTCTATTACAGCTAGTACTCTTGGTCTTTCAACCCAGCCACTTAGGCCGTCTGAGACAATTTCTAGCAGTTCTATTTGTGTATTATTAGCAGAAACAATTTTACCGTGATTTTTGCCGATATAATTGTTAACTGCTACTTTTGTTACCGTACCTGTTGGGTCTGAAATCAAAGCCCAGAGAGTGTTATCTTTTTTGATTGTACCCACCATGCGCAGAGAACCTAAATCAAAATCTTCTAAGTATTCAGATTTGCGGCTTAAGTCAGGCTTTACGTCTTCGCCAGTTCGGCCATAATTGCGCTGTATTAAATCAACAGGACGATCAAACGGGCTACGCTTTACCGATGCGCCATACGTGAATGACTCGTAAGGAGTAAACACTGGTAATGGTTTTATGGGTTTAGCTGGACGACTTTTCACTTCATCAATATAAGCGTTTAAATCGCTATGATTCGAGCTACCGCAACCTCCTAGAAGTAACGAAACTGCTACAAAACTCATGAGAATTTTCATTTTATTGCTCCTGAGTTTTATATTTGTAAGTTTTAGCCCGAATACTCATTCTGAGTCTATCCACGTTTCCGCCATTAGAAGCTGTACTAATTGTAAAATCATGTAATGTCACAATACGGGACATACCAGCAATACCACTGACGAATGAACCGAACTCATGGTAACCACCTACGACTTCAATTTGAATAGGTAACTCGACATAAAACTCTTTTGAAACTAGATCTTGAGGGTCAATTCCTGTGATGTCGAGTTTACTATCAACAACTCGCGAATCGATATCTTCAAGCAAACCAGGGACTTCAATTTCTTCAGGGAGCTGAGCCAAGACAGCATCAAAAGATTTTTTCATTTCACGCATTTGTTGGCGTAAAGCATCAAGATTGGCCGCCTCATGGGCTTTTGACTCAAATGACTGCCTAAGCGATGATTCTTGAGTGATTTTTTGCTCCAAAACAAGCTGTTTATCTTTAATTAATAAAAAATATGAACCTACAAGCACAGCAATAAACGCCAAGGCAAAAAGAATGCCTCGTCCATATAAAGGCCAAACACCTACACGATCCCAATCCAACTCGTTAAAATTAAACTCACGAACTTCCTCTAAAATCTTATTAAAATCAGCCATTATTTATCATCCTCATCTTCACCTGGCGCAGTTAATACCAGCTGCATAGTGAAGCGGCTATACTGCTCGCCCTCTGCGGGAGCTGCATCAACATCCAGTAAGTTGGGTTCTTTAAAGTATGTCGAATCTGCTAAATTACGCATAAACTGAGAAACACGGTTATTTGACTCGGTAACACCGATAATAGTAAGTAGATTTGATTCACGTGATAAAGATGTAACAAAAACACCGTCTGGAATCGCAACAGCAAATTCATCGAAATAACGAACGATGACAGGTCGCGTGCCTTGTAACTCTTGAATAATACGCATTCGTTCCAAGAGCTGACGACGCTTTTCCTTTAGCTCTTTAATCTCAGCAACTTGATCGGATAAGAATTTGATTTCACTATTGAGTCTGTTATTGCGGCTTTCTTGATTATCAATGGCTTGATTCATTATAAACAACCAAAGACCAGCCACTGCAGCAGCAATAGCAACAACAATAAAAAGGTGCGTAAAAAATTCTTGTTTTTTCTGTTGACGATACTCTTCTCGCCAAGGAAGTAAGTTAATACGAGCCATCTTATTCGAAGCTCCTTAAAGCTAGTCCAGCAGCGACTAATAATGAAGGAGCATCTTCTAGTAACGCTTCATCATTAACACGCCCGGAAGTGGACATATCTGCGAATGGGTTGGCCACCATTGCAGGTGTACCAAGTTTCTCTTCAATAATATTGCTCAATCCATCGAGACTTGCTACACCGCCAGCAAGCACAATAAAATCGACATCGTCATACTGTGTTGACGAAAAAAAGAATTGTAATGACCGAGTAATTTGCTGCGCAACAGAGTCTTTAAAAGGCTCCAACACTTCAGACTCATAATCGTCAGGCAAACCGCCTTCTTTTTTCGCACGCCCAGCCTCTTCAGCAGACAAACCGTAGCGCCGCTGAATCTCTTCTGTCAATTGCTTACCGCCAAAGAGCTGCTCACGAGTGTAAACCGTTTTACCATCAACAAGAATATTCAATGTCGTCATGGTTGCACCAATGTCGAGAACAGCCACAACTTGGTCGTCAGCGTCATCAAAACGGTCTTTTATTAAAGCAAAGGTACGCTCAACCGTATATGCCTCTACGTCAATTATTTTCGGGGTGAGATCTGCCATCTGCACAATGCTCTCCCTGATTTCGACATTTTCACGCCTGCAGGCTGTAATCAACACATCAACGCGATTAGCGCCCGTAGAAGACGGGCCAATCACATCGAAATCAAGTGCCACCTCCTCTAACGGAAACGGAATGTATTGATCCGCCTCAATGGCAATCTGTGCTTCCATGTCGTCTTCAGTTAGCTCATCAGACATATCGATCACCTTGGTGATAACCGATGCACCAGAAACAGCCAGAGCCACATCTTTAAGCTTGATTTTCGAAGAGGAAATAAGCGAACGCAGCGTTTGCGCAACAGCGTCGGCGTCATTTATGTTTTTTTCAACGACCGCATTAACAGGCAAGGCACGAACCGCGTAATTTTCAACCCGATAACCACTGCCCTGTTTGCTTAATTCAAGTAATTTTATAGACGATGAACTAACATCCAGACCAATTACCGGTGTTGTTTTCTTTTTGAATAAATTAAGAATACCCATTTTACTATCTATATCCGCGACTTAGATGATCTTTATGTTATAGCACTTTAAGTGTAGCCTGCAACCAGCGTTTTGATATGCCTTGCGCAAAAAAGGTTTATAATGTGACTCAAATTCCAATAACATAAATGAATGTTATTTAAGCCCAAGGTCATTATGAAAACAAAACATACTTACTTAAAAGTCCTTCTGTGGCTACTTTTAGCCAGTGTTGGTTCTATTCTAGTCGGATTATCAGGAACTTACCTGTATTTAAGTCCCAAATTACCATCTGTTGAATCATTACGTGACGTTCGTCTGCAAACACCACTGAGAATTTACACAAATGATAACCAGTTAATAGGTGAGTTTGGCACGCAACGTCGCACCCCAGTTAAATTCGAACACATTCCAAAGCAATATATCAACGCACTCCTCGCAGCGGAAGATAGCAGTTTTTTTTCACATCATGGCGTATCGCTTAAAGGAATTAGTCGTGCTGTATTAGAATTGATCACAACTGGCAAAAAAGGCTCAGGGGGTAGCACGCTTACAATGCAGGTGGCACGTAATTACTTTTTAACGCCGACCAAAGCATTTATTAGAAAGTTCAACGAGATACTGCTCGCAGTAAAAATTGAGCAAGAACTTTCAAAAGAGGAGATTTTTGAGCTTTACGTGAATGTCACTTTTTTAGGCAAGCATGCCTATGGTATTGCTGCCGCAGGTAAAGTGTATTACGGTAAAGAGCTTCATGAGCTGTCACTGGCGCAACTAGCAATGATAGCAGGCTTACCTCAGGGGCCGTCTTATCAAAACCCTATAGCCAATCCTTCTCGCGCATTAGAAAGGCGCAACTGGATACTAGGCCGCATGTTTAGCCTTGAGATGATTACTCTCGATGCATACAATATGGCAAAATCGGAAGCAATTACAGCCAAGTATCATAGAGCCTCGCTGGACTTAAACGCACCTTATATCGCCGAATTAGCACGACAAGAAGCGCTAGCGCTAATAGGTGAACCAGCCTATACCGACGGGTATAAAGTGTACACAACAGTTAATTCAACACTTCAAAATGCCGCTATCAATGCTGTTCGTAAAGGCTTGATCGAATACGATAAGCGCCATGGTTATCGCGGCCCAGAAAAAAGATTATCGACTAATGACATTGTTTCTATCACAGACAATGACGGCAACATCAGTATCGATTACCAACAGTGGCTACGCTCACTCAAAAAATCAAACACGTTAAGTCATTTGCTGCCAGCAGCCGTCACTCAAGTCGATGAACAGCGGATCCATGCCATTTTAGCCAATGGAGACATTGTAACTTTAGAGTGGGA
>CAKZUG010000084.1 GCA_937920545.1 uncultured Saccharophagus sp. | reverse complement strand
GACTTCTTTGCCGATTTAGGGTTAATTTCATTACGAGATCGCTGGGTAGAAATTCATTATCAGTAGGGAAACGCCCTGTGCGGATCCGCACGCAGGGTGTTGTGGGGAGGGAGAGCTAGACACTCTTCCTTACCCGATTTATGGCTAGTATTCGGGGACATCCATATTTTATCTTTTATGTTAATTAACCACTTAGATCATCAACCAATACTGGTCAAATATATGGATGTCCTATTTTTTCCCGAGAATTCTGAAGAGGGGAATTTACTTGAAATGGCTTTATTTTCGATACACCTAAACAAACCTGAAAGCGTAGACTTACCACTTCCGCTCCAACCATAAAACAGGTTGTGTTTTCCAAAATTTTTAGTATTAACGTTAGTATGATCCTGATAAATACCAAACTGTTTCAATTTTTCTATGTTTTTTATTAACATAACATCCCTGCTCTAAAAGTCACTCGGAATTCAACTACTTATCATAACCCTGTAGAAAATCAAATACAGCATTAGCTATCTAACTAGCCCTCATTGTTTATTTATCCGCAATTTAAACCAGATTTCATCCATATATAACGCTGATGCGATTAAGTATCTCATACTGATCGTTATACTGCTGAGTTTTGATGATTTTCCCGTCATTTTTAATATTTTCGATGTTATATATTAAAAAAGTAAATGCATGGCTTCCCTAAGAAACGCCTGATTAACCTCGCGGCATCTCTGGCGCATGGTGTCCGCTACTGCGCAGTATTGTCGCGGCAGCAAACCACCCGAGCATGTAATACACCATCACTTTCTGCGTAAGCGCCATATACTGATACCATTGAAATTGATTCTGCATGATTTGAAGCGATACAAGCATATACAAAGGGATAGAAATAGCGATTACATAAAGACAACTACGGTTCGAGCGATAATATAAATAGATATAAAAAAACACATACACTAAAAAAGATAACAGCCAAATATATACACCCAAAATATGAAGGCTTTTATGGGAGTCGTTTGGAAAAACGATAAGAACAACAATCCCGAATATAGAAATAAGCCCACAAACCAAACCAGAAATATTGGGAAGGTAAAACATTTTGTGCCGAAAGTATTCACTTAGATAAAAGACCGATTGCGCTACCAATATGAATACTAAAGCAGACAGAAACGCGACTTTTGACAGGGTGTTATTCTCACCAGATAAAGATAAAGAATGCCCCATATCACTGAAAAAATTTTGACTGAAACTATAACCCGCTGAGTTTAGGTCGTAGATATGACCACCAGCATAAAAAGACATGGCGATAAAAGAAAGAACCACATATATAACAAGTGATCCGATAATAATTACATTGGGCTTCTTGCCCTCAAATAGTTGCATTAATAGTCTCTCTGAATGCAAGGGAAATTCTGATTAACCTCGTAGCGTCTCTACGTAACTTAGATCGGTTAATCAGAGGCGCTGCTAAAAAGGTAAGAAGGCAAAAAGATAATCAGCTCACCAAAACCAGCCATTCAAAACCATTAATGGTTAGGCGGTGGCGGGGCGAGTACTTCGCGGCTACCGTTGTGGCCCATTTCGCTTACGACACCCGATTCTTCCATTTGCTCGATTAAACGTGCGGCGCGATTATAGCCGACGCGTAATTTGCGTTGTACTGATGAGATACTGGCTTTGCGCGTTTTTGTGACAAAGGCTAGAGCTTCGTCGTAGAGTGGGTCAGATTCGGCGTCGCTGCTTGACTCGTCACTGCTAAACCCAGGAATTTGTATAGATTCAACACTTTCGCTGAAAATATCGTCTAGGTAGTCTGGCTCGCCGCGTTTTCTCCAATCGCTAACAACAGCATGCACTTCGTGATCATCTATAAAGGCGCCGTGTACACGTACTGTATGTGCCGTACCCGGCGGTAAAAAGAGCATGTCGCCGTGGCCTAATAGTTGCTCGGCCCCGCCTTGATCCAAAATAGTACGCGAGTCGATTTTTGACGATACCTGAAACGCCATACGCGTGGGTACGTTCGCTTTGATTAAGCCGGTAATCACGTCTACCGAGGGGCGCTGAGTCGCTAATACCAAGTGTATACCTGCCGCACGGGCCTTTTGTGCAATACGGGCTATGAGCTGTTCGACCTTTTTGCCCACTATCATGATCATGTCGGCAAATTCATCGATCACAACCACAATAAAGGGTAAGGTGGTTAAATCGGGGGCCGTCGCGTTTTCCATTTCAATCACGCCGTCGTCTTCGGGTTTCCAAAGCGGATCGGTGATGGGCTCGCCTGCGGCAATGGCCTCGCGTACTTTTTTATTAAAGCCCGCAAGGTTACGCACACCTAATTTAGACATTAACTTGTAACGCCGCTCCATCTCGCCCACACACCAGCGCAACGCGGTGGCGGCTTCGTTCATGTCGGTTACAACAGGCGTGAGCAGATGCGGAATACCGTCGTATACCGACAGTTCTAGCATTTTAGGGTCGACCAATACAAGGCGCAGCTCTTCGGGTGTGGCTTTATAGAGCATGCTGATGAGCATGGAGTTTACACCCACCGATTTACCTGAACCTGTGGTGCCCGCCACAAGCAAATGCGGCATTTTGGCTAAATCGGCAATAATAGGCTCGCCTGAAATATCATGGCCAAGCGCAAAGGTAAGCGGCGATTTTGATTTATCGTACACGTCTGAGGCAATCACTTCGCTTAGGCGTACCATTTCGCGGTGCTCGTTGGGTATCTCTATACCCACTACTGATTTACCGGGGATCACTTCTACCACACGCACACTAATAACCGCCAGTGAGCGTGCAAGGTCTTTAGCTAAATTAGTGATTTTACTGACTTTTACGCCCGCAGCGGGTTGTATCTCGAAGCGGGTAACAACTGGGCCGGGTAAGACGCCTGTGACTTCCGCAATCACGTTAAAATCTTTGAGCTTGAGTTCGAGTAAACGGCTCATAGCCTCTAATGACTCTTGCGAATAGCCTTTATCTGATTTCTGATCTGCAGGCTCTAGTAAGCTTACTTGGGGTAATTCACCAATAACCGTGTCATCCACAAACAACGGCTGCTGTTTTTCTTTTTGGGCGCGGGCGCTTTGCTCGGGCTGTTTTTTAGGCAAAGAGATAATAGGCGGGATACGTTTTTTATCTTTTTTAACTTGTACAGTCACGGCTTCTTTACGTTTTTTGACTGCGGCTTTGGCTTGCTTATTTACCTTGGCATCGAGACGCCATAAAATATATTTGCGCTTAACAAAAGCCGCAAACTGTAAGCTTTTTTTGCCCAGCCATTCCATGAGGTTTAACCACGAAATATCTAAAAAGATGGTGAGGCCAAATAAAAACAACGCCGTGAGCAGCATCATGCCACCCGCAAAACCAAACATATCATCGACAGCGGTGGCCATCATTAGCCCCACATACCCACCCGATGAAAAAGGCAAAGAGGCCGACTCTAGCCCAAAACGCATCACCGACATACCTGTGCCAGTGAGCATAATAAGGCTTAAACCCACAAAACGCAGGCAAAACATTAAGGGGTCAAACACAATGGCAATGCGTGCACGTAGGTGTTTAAAAATTTGATACACCAAAAGGCAAGGGAACAAATAGGCTAAAACACCAAATAACGAAAAAAATATATCCGATAAGTAGGCACCCGTGACGCCCCCCGCATTCGCGATATTTACGCCCGACCCTGTCTTAGACCAGCCCGGGTCATTATTGCTGTAAGTCATTAATGAAAGCGCCAAAAAAGCACACACCAAAATAAGCCCAATCAGTACGCCCTCTTGTAAAATAAGCGTTAACCGTTTGGACTGTTTACTTGGCTCGGTGTAGGGCACAACTGCTGTACTTTTTTTACTCAAAAAATAAATACTCGTTTACAAAAAAGTTGGTGAAATTATGGCACGTGTTAAGCATTAGAGCCATATTAGAGCCTTAAAATAAGGTAAAACGCGCGCAAGCTTCCAATAAGTCACATTTGAGGTTCTTTCCTTTGCTTTAAATGTGACTTATTTGGCAATTTAACAAACCCCAAACCTTGATAAAACACACATAAGCTTCATCTATAGGGCTGATTGTAAGCATTAAATAGCGAAGACATACCTAATAGCTTATTATTAGGTATATTGCGTTAATAACCCACTTTATAATTGGAAATTTTATGACAGATACACAACACCACCAAGTTATTGTTTTAGGTTCTGGCCCTGCGGGCTACACTGCCGCTATTTATGCTGCACGCGCAAATTTAAAGCCTGTTGTTATAACAGGTATGCAACAAGGTGGCCAGCTGACCACAACAACAGAAGTTGAAAACTGGCCCGGTGGTATTGCTGAGCTACAAGGCCCAGATTTGATGGTACAAATGCAAGAGCACGCCGAACGCTTTGATACCGAAATTATTTTTGACCATATTGAATCATGCGATTTAAGCTCGCGCCCCTTTAAGCTTTTTGGCAGCCAAAATTACACCTGTGATGCGCTGATTATTTCTACGGGTGCGTCGGCTCAGTATTTAGGTTTACCTTCAGAGCAAGCTTTTATGGGCAAAGGCGTATCGGCATGTGCAACATGTGATGGATTCTTTTATAAAGGCCAGAAAGTCGCAGTTGTTGGTGGTGGTAACACCGCAGTAGAAGAGGCATTGTATTTATCTAACATTGCAGAGGAAGTCACACTCATTCACCGTCGCGATAGCCTACGCAGCGAAAAAATCTTACAAGACCGTTTACTTGAAAAAGCCAAAAACGGTAACGTGAAAATCTTATGGAACCAAAATCTAGACGAAGTACTGGGCGATGACAGCGGCGTTACTGGCTTGCGCTTAAAATCAAGCTTAGATGGCAGTACACAAGAAATTGACACTGCGGGCGTATTTATCGCTATTGGCCACAAGCCAAATACAGATATTTTCAAAGGCCAGCTTGAAATGAAAGATGGCTATATTGTTATTAATAGTGGCCTAAACGGTAATGCCACAGCAACAAGCGTTGAAGGCGTATATGCCGCAGGCGATGTAGCCGACCATATTTATCGACAAGCTATTACGTCTTCTGGCTTTGGCTGTATGGCTGCTTTAGATGCCGAGAAATTTTTAGATAGCTAGATGCTAATAGCTAGATACTAATAGCCGGACACTGTAGTAATAACACGCATTAGTACCCACAAGCATTATTGTATCAATGCGTGTAGAGATAAATAATCACTAGAACAGTATCTAATATAGTACCAATAATAATACCTATAAAGGGTTGTTGTATGATGCAGCAACCCTTTTTTGTATGAGCAAATACCCTATGAGTGAGCTTACCTGGTTAGACCCAGATACGTTGGCCTTTCCATCAACGCATAACGCACTTGAAGACCCAAATGGGCTTTTAGCCGTGGGCGGCGATTTATCACCAGCACGATTACTCCATGCTTATTCGCTGGGTATTTTCCCGTGGTTTGATGAATCACAACCTATTTTATGGTGGACACCCAACCCCCGCCTTGTTCTTAAACCTAGCGATATTCATCACGGACGAACTTTTAAAAAGCTTGCGAATAAACGGTTATTTACCGTTACAGTTGATACCTGTTTTAACGATGTTGTCAGCGAATGTGCCGCATCTATTCACCGCAGTGACGGTGAAGGCACGTGGATTACCGACGAAATGATAGATGCCTACAGCGAGCTACATCAACAAGGCCATGCACACAGCATTGAAGTATGGCAAGATGAACAACTTGTTGGTGGTTTATATGGTATTGCCATTGGTCGTTTTTTTTATGGCGAGTCTATGTTTAGCGCCGTATCGGGTGCATCTAAAATAGGGTTTGCTACACTGGTAAAACAGCTAGATGATTGGGGCTTTATTGGTATCGACTGCCAAGTGCATACGCAGTATTTGGCATCATTTGGGGCGCTAGAGCTGCCCCGCACTATCTTTGAGGCATTGCTTAAAGAAGCACAAGACACGCAATCTACACCTAATGTAATTAAATGGGCAACGGCTTGGCAGTGCCCACCTTACGGAATCGCGTTTAATTAATAAACCTTATGACAGAACTTGAATCGTTAAAACTTTTTTTAAGTACCGAGCACGCCTGTAGCTATTTAGAAAATAAAAATGCGAGCACCTTATTTATCGACCCAAAAGCCGACATTTCACAAACGGGGTATAGTCAGCTTTCTGATTATGGCTTTCGGCGCAGCGGCAAGCATATATATAAACCAGAGTGTCAGGGCTGCAATGCTTGTATTGCGGTACGTGTGCCTGTGGCTGATTTCCAACCGTCTAAAAGCCAAAAACGTTGCCTCAAAAAAAATGCCGATCTCACTCTTACGCAAATCGAGACAATTGATACCGATGAGCACTTTGCCTTGTACGCCAACTACATTAACACTCGCCATAGCGACGGCGATATGTACCCACCCAACCGTAAAGAATACGCACAATTTTTATCACGTCAGTTTCAATCGACAACTTACTTAGAGTGGCGCGACACAGAAAACGCACTTATTGCCGTTGCAGTAACCGACAGATTACAGCAGGGTTTATCGGCCATTTATACCTTTTTTGACCCCCATCAACCTAAACGCAGCTTGGGCGTGTTTGGCATATTGATGCAAATACACTTAGCGCTACAAAATGACTTAGAGTTTGTTTACTTAGGTTACTGGATACAAAATTGCGCAAAAATGAACTACAAAACACAATATGCGCCGTATCAGTTTTATATAAACAACCAATGGCACACCTATGAGCGCTCAGCCTAAATAAACCATAACAAAAACCGACTAAAACAGAGCTGGAACTTAACAGGAACTCAGCACTCAACTGGAACTCAGGACAGGTTTTAACGATAAAAGTAAACGTATTCGCTCCGTTCGCGTATCACTTTATTATCTACTATTGCACTCACTACCATTACAATAAACAATACCTAAATAATCAGTACTTAAATAACCAGCACTTAAATAACCAGTACCTAAATAAAAAGAGGTTGACATGCCCCACCCCGTATTTTTTAACCGGATTAAAAAAGTAATTATCACCAGTATCGTGATGATACTCAGCCTTGCTAGCGTGCAAAGCTTCGCTATAAAAGGCATCAATAAAATTACCGAAGTAGAAGGTATTACCGAATACCGCTTAAAAAACGGCCTACAGGTTTTATTAGTGCCCGATCAAACCCAAGATAAAATTACCGTTAATGTGACATACCACGTAGGCTCAAAACATGAGAACTACGGTGAGACAGGCATGGCACATTTATTAGAACACTTGTTATTTAAAGGTACACCTAAACACCCAAACATCCCCGATGAATTAAGCGCACGTGGTGCCAAACCAAACGGCACAACATCTCAAGACCGTACCAATTACTACGAAACCTTTGCCGCCACAGAAGATAACCTCAAGTGGGCATTATCATTAGAAGCCGACCGCATGGTGAACTCATTTGTACGTAGAGAAGATTTAGACAGCGAAATGAGCGTTGTGCGCAATGAGCTAGAGCGTGGCGAAAACAGCCCATTTAGAGTGACGCTACAAAAAGTGCGTGCAGCATCTTATATGTGGCACAACTACGGCAAAAGCACCATTGGTGCCGTATCCGATTTAGAAAATGTCTCTATCGATAAATTACGCGCTTTTTACAAAACCTATTACCAACCCGACAATGCAACGTTAATTGTTGCAGGTAAGTTCGACGAGCAAAACACGCTTAAAATGATCAAAAAAACCTTTGGCAAAATCAAAAAGCCAAAGCGTACATTGCCCGCAAAATACACAATCGAAGCCGCAAGTGACGGCGAGCGTATTATTACTGTTAGGCGCGTTGGTGATATTCAACTCACACTGGCCAGCTACCACACACCCGCTGGCGCGCATGAAGATAACGCCGCCTTAGGGCTAATTAGCTTTGTTATAGGCGACACGCCAACAGGCCGTTTACATAAAACCTTAGTAGAAACAAAATTAGCCACGCAAGTCTTTGCATGGTCAGATACCAATGCCGACTCAAGCAATTTTGTTGCCGGCGCTATATTAGATAAAAAAGCCGACATCACGCTTGCCGAAAACGCCTACATTGCCCAAATACAACAAATTTTAAAGCAACCTATTACCCAAAAAGAATTTGAACGCGCACAGCGTGCTTTTTTAAACGGCTTTGAAAAAAGCGCCGCCAACACCCAAAGCTTGGCGATTGGCTTAAGCGAATGGGTCACGCTTGGCGATTGGCGTTTACGTTTTTTACGCCGCGACCAAGTGACCAATTTAACCCTTGAAGAGGTAAACAAAGTAGCCGATAAGTACTTTAAAACCAATAACCGTGTTATTGGTCGGTTTATTCCTGCGGATAAACCAGAGCGTGTCACCTTACCTGCAAAACCCGATGTAGCGACTGTGCTAAAAGGCTACAAAGGCAATAAAGTGCTTGCCCTTGGTGAAGCCTTTGACCCATCATTTGAAAACATCGCTAACAAAATTGTAAAAACTCACGTCGATAACACAATAACCTTAAGTAGCGTCAGTAAAAAAACACGCGGAGAAAAAGCCACTATAAAACTGCGCTTTAATTACGGCAATGCGCAAACACTGGCTGGCAGTAACCGCTTTATCGATGTGTTTGGGCAAATGCTCACCAAAGGCACACAAACAAAAACACGCGAGCAAATAACCGATGCATTCGATGCGATTAACACACAACTAAGCATTAGTAGCTCTGGCGGCTCGACCCTTGTTAGCCTGAGCACCAAAAAAGAATACGCCAGAGAAGCGTTAATACTGCTGAGTGATTTACTGATCAACTCAACCTTCTCAGAAAAAGAACTAGAGCTAGTCAAAAAGTCACGCAAAACATCATTAGAGTTTGCCCTCCAAGACCCAAATGAAATTGCACAAAGCGCCGCGAATAAAAAATTAACACCCGTAGATAAAACGCACCCTGTTTACGAGGCCAGTATTCAAGAAGAGATCGATTACTTAACCACCTATAACCGCGAGACTTTAGTGGCCTTTCATCAGCAGTTTTTAAGTGCCGACAACCTGCTAGTCACGGCGGTGGGTGACATAGATACAACAACACTTGCCAACACACTTAAAAAACAATTTGGCGATTGGAAAAAAGGCAACACTTATCAAAAACTCACACTGCCTTACACAAACGTTGTCAATGAAACCCTCACCTTTAACACCCCAGATAAAGAAAATGGCATATTTTTAGCCGTCGATTTATTTAACCTTAATGCTCAGCACCCCGACTACGCCGCATTAAAACTGGGGAACACCGTGTTTGGCGGTGGGTTTATTAATAGCCGTTTGGCAAACCGTATGCGCCAAAAAGAAGGCTGGAGCTACGGTGTGGGAGCAAGTATTAACGGCTCACAAATAAGCGAACGCACTCGCTCGATTGCTTACGCTATTGGTGCACCACAAAATTTAGATAAAATACACACTGCATATAAAGAAGAGTTAACCAAAGCGTTGGCAGACGGCTTTACCGTCGACGAAATATCAAAAGCACAAACAGGTATTAAACAACGCAATAAACTAGCCCGCGCTAGCGACGGTGGCCTGGCCAATATGCTAATGACCGACCTCTTTTTTGAGCGTGAATTTATCGAGCGTAAAGGCAAGCTAGATAAGCTACTGTCTTTAAATAAAGAACAGGTCAAAGAAGCCATGAATAAATACTACGATGTAAATAACATGTTATTTATTAAAGCGGGCGATAAGAGCAAGATGTAACAGTAGGTAAGGCCTAAACTCATAGTTTAAATTTTAGGCCTTACCTCTGTACTAGCGATGATGATAGGAATAATGACCCTAAGGATAATGCTGCTAGTGCATACCATTAAGCCTAAGCTAATAAAAAGCCAACAAAAAGAAAAAAAGAAACAGCCCCATTTATGGGGCTTTTTTATGCATGCTGAATAAATCATCTAAACGACGCGACAAACGTTTAATTGTAAGAGATACACGCTGCGCCGTCACTTTTTTTGCTTTTTGTTGATATGAAGATGTTAATGCTTGATCAAAAGAAACGCTATTTGGTGTTATGACGGGGTAAATATACCTGTACACCTGCGTCGCTTCATTTAAAAGCGCCGCTTTAAATTCAGGTTTATCGGGTGTATAAAAAGAGGCGCTGCTGTCTGTTATAGGCGCATTCACATTATCAATATTTTGAT
>CAKZUG010000083.1 GCA_937920545.1 uncultured Saccharophagus sp. | reverse complement strand
TCTCAGATTAATGCTCATGCAGGCACGGGTCAGAGGACATCAATTGACGAAGAAACGCACCAGTTATTGAATTATGCTGATGTTTTATTCGAGCAGAGTGATGGGTTGTTTGATATCACATCGGGTATCTTAAGGCAGGTGTGGAACTTTAAATCGAACCGCCTTCCGGCAAAGTCAGAGCTAGACTCACTACGAGAAAAAATCGGCTGGCAGTACGTCGAGCGACATGCACAAAGTATCTATTTACCATCAAAAGGTATGGAAATAGATTTCGGTGGGTTTGTAAAAGAGTATATTGCCGACGTTGTCGCTAATCATTGTATTGCTAAGGGTGTTAAGCATGGCTTGGTTAATCTCGGGGGGGATATCCATGTTATTGGTCCACATGTTAATGGTGAGCCTTGGGTTGTAGGGATTACTCACCCAAGACAGCGCAGCCAAGCGATAACTTCCATTTGCGTTAACCGAGGTGGCATTGCTACCAGTGGTGATTATGAGCGTTTTATGATTGTAGGCGGTGTGCGTTATTGTCATATACTCAATCCCAAAACGGCTATGAGTATTCAGCCAGCGTTCGCATCTGTTTCTGTTGTTGCGGATAGTTGCCTGATTGCAGGGTCTTTTTCAACTTCCGCCATGCTTAAATCAGAGGATGACTCTGAATGGATTAAGGAATCATCTTTACCGTTTGTCACTGTAAATCAATCGCTTAATATTAAAAAAAATTTAGATTAACGTCTTTCTTCTTATCGTATTTTGGTGTGCGTCCCACGCAAAGCCAGTCGTGAAAAATGTCTAGATGGTGGTGAAATAAGAGGTTTCTCTAGGTGGCTGTTAGCGCTTTAAACGCAGGTAGTCATCATTTTTACGTTTAATTGAATGTCTCAGTAAAAAAAGTGGTTGGTAGTGTGCTATCCCGGTTATTTTTTTGGTGGTTGACTTCAGCATGAAAGTAAATACGGTTTTAAGTGTTAAAGCATGCTGTCTCTTCATATTTTGTCAGGTCCAACTGTCGGTAAGCTATTTTTCGTGACACTGTGCACGTAATGGAATTAAGTCGAATGGTATAGTCCCTTTATAGTAAATTTGAGGAACTGTATTGTGACAATATATTACAAAAAGATAACGACTTTAGCATTAGCTGTAGTATTAACGGCTTGCGGTGCTGGGCCAGAGGTTAATAGCCCTACAGATGATGGTTCTGGCGATCAACAAACCCCAGCTGCCCCTGTATCAGGTTTACCCGTTACTGATTCACCTGAAACGAATACACCTGTTGCTTCTAATCCGACTAACCAGTTGTCTGCGAGTGAGCAACGTGGTAAGGAGTTTTACGAATCGGCTGAAATGCAATGTACGACTTGCCACGGCCAAGATGGTCAATCAACTTCACTGCCTATTAATGCTAATCTTGAGCTTTATATTCACTCTTCGAATCTTTCTGCTTCCGTTGACTTGGCTACCTATATTAAAGAATACATGCCACAAGATATTGCGTCACCAACGGCATGTGTCGGATCATGCGCTACAGATATAGCGGCTTATATTAAAAGCTGGAATAATACAGACTCAACGACTCCTGTTAGCGGTAACCCGGTTGTTAACCCTGGCAATCCTGTCGTTAACCCTGGCAATCCTGTCGTTAACCCTGGCAATCCTGTTGTTAACCCTGGCAATCCTGTCGTTAACCCTGGCAACCCTGTTGTTAACCCTGGCAACCCTGTCATTACACCGCCTGTCCAAGTGCCTGTCGCATCTAAGATATTTTTTGAAGCAGAAGATTTCTCTGCTGCACTTGATAACGAAAGCGAAAACCTAAGCGGTAATACACCAACACGCGATGGTGTAGATTTAGGTAATTCTGATGGCAATGGTTTGGTTGTTGGATATACCATCGACGGCGAATGGCTTGAATATAAAATTAATGTTGATGTGGCGAGTAATTTTGCTATGTCGATTCGCTCAGCTTCAGGCGCAAGCGGTGGCTCAGTTAATATTCTTATTAACGAACGTAATGTTGCCTCTGGTATTCAGCTCCCTGCAACTAGCGGCTGGGATGATTACACCATTACATCGGGTGTGTCGTTAGGCTTTTTACCTAAAGGCCAGCACAACGTTCGTATTGATATTGTGAAATCAGGTTTTAATTTAGATTGGTTTGAGATGACACCGCAAGTTGTTGCTCAGCCACCTGTAACTCCAGCGCCTGTTAATCCAGCACCAGTTAACCCAGTGCCTGTTGATCCTGCACCTGTAACTCCAGTGCCTGTCGATCCGGCACCAGTTTATGTCGGAAGCGTTGAAGATGGTCAACGTATGTATGAAGCTAACGAGCACGGTTGTTTGACTTGTCATGGTCAAGATTTTGCTGGGCCTGTTGCTCCTATCGACCCGTCTAAGTCTCTGTACGCACACTCAAGAGTTAATCCCAATGTTGCTTTATCGTTAAGCGATTATATCGCTGAGTATATGCCTACAAGTAACCCTGCTGCTTGTGTAGGTGAATGTGCGGATGACTTCGCTGCATATATAAAGTCAAGGGCATCGACAACGCCAGTTGCAACAACACCTATTGACTCTAATACATCCGCTTTTGCCTGTAATGTTGGTCAAGATGTGACTTATGGTTTGCGCAATGTTCGTTTGTTAACAGCGCGTGAATATGAAAACACATTGAAAGACCTACTTGGTTTCACTGTTGATGCATCTAAAGAAGGCGTACCAAAAGATACATTTATTGATGGTTTTACCAACCAGTCATTTACAGCAATTACACAAGAATATGCTGATGCATACGCCTCAATTGCGAAGCTAGCTGCTGCATTCGCTGCATCTTCAGGTTTTAATGGTGTTGCTAATTGTAGTAATGTAAGCAATACGCAGTGTGCTAACCGTTTTGTCGATGAATTTGCAATGAAAGCGTTCAGAAGACCATTAACTAATGTTGAGAAACAGCGTTATATTGATCTTTTTGATAATGGTTTAACTCAGGGCGATAACAACGAAGGCTTAAAGTTAGCTGTTGAAACAATCTTAAATTCACCTTACTTCTTGATGCGCTCAGAATTAGGTGTGAAGGTATCTTCGCTCAATGCTAATCAGATTCCGGATCAAGGTGTAAGCAGAGACGCTTATATGCTGACTCCTTACGAAATGGCAACGTTCCTGTCGTATACTTTCAAAGGTTCTATGCCAGATGCAGAGTTAATGCAAGCTGCGGAAAATAACCGATTGTTAACGGATAGCCAGATTCTAGATCAGATTGATCGCTTATTAGCCACCTCGAAAGCGCGTGAACATTTTGGTGAATTTGCCGCTCAATGGTTCAGGACTGATTTAGTACTCAGCCGTTCTAAAAGTGAGGATTTATATCCAAACTTCAATAAGTCGATTCAACGTGATATGGCACAAGAAACACGTGAAATATTCAAACATGTGATGTTTGATGGGAATCGCGCGATTGGTGAGCTGTTTGATAACTTTACCTTCGTGAACCGTAACTTAGCCAACTATTATGGTATTGCGGGTAACTTTAACAACAGCTTCAAAAAAGCTGAAAACTTAGAAAACCGTGGTGGTATTTTAGCCAGTGGCTCATTTATGGCGGGCTTTGCTAACCTAGAGGCAACATCACCTATCCAACGTGGTGTGGCAGTACGTGAAGATCTAATGTGTCAAGAAGTTCCACCTATGCCGAATGATATTGCTGATGAGCGAGATAACGTGGCAGGTAGGTTGCAAACATTTATTGACCAAAGTGGCGGCTCTATTACTAACCGTGAAAGAACGCACTTTTTAACAAAAGATGCACCCTGTAGCGATTGCCATAGAACGATTATTAATCCACAAGGCTTTGGTTTAGAAGATTTTAATGCGGCAGGTTTACACCGTGTAACAGATCAAAATAACCTAAATATCGATTCTGAAGGACAGCTTATAGGGTTAACAACATTAGCTGATGGTCAGCAGCGTGATTTTAACGGTGCACTTGGTTTATCGAAAGTGCTTAAAGAACTACCTTCAACACGTAGTTGTTATAACCAGAAGGCGTTTAGGTTTGCTATGGGTACAGGCTATGACACAGTTAGCCACACACCTGGTTTTACTTTAGAGCTGACGACACAGCAAAAAGAAGGTTTCTCTTGTGCAGTAAACGCCATGGAAGAAGCTATGATAAATAACAATGATAATCCCCGCGCGGCTTTGAGAGCCTTGGGTATTCAAGACATCATTAAATACAGAAAGTAAATTAGAGGTTGCGACAAGATAATGAAAAAGAATTCGATACTTGATATAAAGCGAAGAGGTTTTCTGAAGACGGTAGCCCACGCTGGTATTTCTACAAACTTATTGCGTGCTTCCTCTTTGGCTTCCGGCATGATGTTAGGGCGTTCAGCCCTAGCAGCAGGCGAAAACGGTGTTAAACGCGTTATTTTTGTATACACGCCGGGTGGTACACCGTTTGAAAATGGCAAAAGTATGTTTACGCCAAGCAGTAATTTGACGCTAGGTAAAACAAGTAAAGCATTAGAAACGGTTAAAAATGAATGTGTGTTTTTTGACAACGCCTCTGTGTTTGAAGGTGGTGGCCACGGCAGTACAATTAAATGCTTAGGTATTGACTACAGCAATGGCAAAAAAACGTACGATGTGAAGTTAGCAGAAACTTTAGGTACAACATCGCCGTTTCCGCAGTTGTTATTAGGTGTTCAAAGTGGTGAAGGTAACCATGGTTATGCTTCACAAAGCGGTGAGCAAGAGTTAACGTATCAAGACGACCCTAATGCAACGTTTAGGCGTGTATTTGGTAACAGCGGTGGTGCTGCACAGGGTGGCGGTTCTTCTAGCTCGATTGATATTGCACGCAGTCAAAGCATTTTAGATGTGCAAAAAGAAGAGATTGCAGCCCTGCGTTCTAAATTAGGCGCTGAAGAAAAGATCCGCTTGGATACTCACTTGGCATCTATTGAACGCTTGGAGCAACGCTTAAATGCACAATCAAGCGGTGGCGGTAATACTGGGGCTGTTGCATCTGGCTTTAATTCAAGCGGTTTTGAGTTTAGCCCAACAGACCGTACACGCTTTACTCAAGAGTCAGATCTTCAGGCTGATTTAGCGGTGTTAGCTTTACAGGCTAACCAAACTAACGTTATTTCAATGATGCTTGGTAACCACCAATGCGAATTTAAAGTTTCGTCTTTAGATTGGCAGGATAAATATCATCAAAGTATTCATGGCGCAGGTGAGCAAGGCTTAAAGCCATTTACGGAAGTACGTTCTTATTTATCCGAACGTATGGCTTACCTTATTACCAAGTTAAAAGATACGAAAGATGATGCGGGTAACAGCTTGTTAGACAGTACGCTTGTTGTACAAGTGACTGATATGGCCGAAGGCGATAAGCATACTAGCAATAATGCACCTTTCTTTATGGCCGGTGGCGGCAGCGCTGTTCGACGTGGTCAGGTGGTGAGTAACACCGGTGAACATATTAATATTTTAGACACTGTAAGCGAGTTACTTGGCATGGGCGGATTAATTAGACCGCAAGGTAATAAAATATTAACGGATGTGATTAGTTAATTGAGAAAATTCAAAAACGTGTAAGGTATGCCAAACACGTGAGTATAAACGTAAAAAGCCCCTTTTAAGGGGCTTTTTTTATGGCGGATAAGGGGTCACTGCCATATCACATTACTTTATCCGCTTTGCACCAAATATTTGCCGTTATGCGTTTCGGTTGGAAAGCACGGGTTTTAACTTTGCATCAACATCTAAAAGTGACTTTTCAGTGGCTGCCCAATCAATACAAGCATCGGTAACGGATACGCCATATTCTAGCTCAGATAGATCTTTGGGTATTTTTTGGTTGCCGGCACTTAAGTGGCTTTCGATCATAACGCCAATAATAGATGTATTACCTTCTACTATTTGGTTGCATACATTTTCTAAAACCAGTGTTTGCAAGTTGTGGTCTTTATTGGAGTTTGCATGGCTGCAATCGATCATGATGTTGGTTGATACGCCTGCATCGGTTAAGGTTTTTTCACACAGCGCCACACTAACAGAGTCGTAGTTAGGCTTGCCATTACCGCCGCGTAACACCACATGACCATATTCGTTACCGCGTGTATGTGTTACGGCAACGCCGCCATCTTTGTTAATACCTAAAAAACGGTGTGAGTTAGATACTGATTGCAAAGCATTAATGGCCACTGTTAAACCGCCATCGGTACCGTTTTTAAAGCCCACGGCGCACGATAAGCCGCTGGCCATTTCTCTGTGAGTTTGTGATTCGGTTGTACGCGCACCAATCGCCGACCAAGAGATTAAATCTTGTAAGTATTGTGGCGAAATAGGGTCGAGTGCTTCTGTGGCAGCCGGTAAACCAAGCTGCGCAATATCTAATAATAAATTGCGGCCAACATGTAAACCGTCCTGAATTTTAAACGAGTCATTCATGTATGGGTCGTTAATAAGGCCTTTCCAGCCTACGGTTGTACGTGGCTTTTCAAAGTAAACGCGCATAACAATGTACAGCGTATCTTTTACTTTTTCGGCTAGGTCTTTAAGTTTGTGTGCGTATTCCATAGCCGCTTTGGTATCGTGAATAGAGCAGGGGCCAATAACCACAATAAGGCGCGGGTCTTTTCTGTCTAAAATATCTCTAACGGTTTTGCGGCCTTGCTCCACCATTTGTTGAGCTTGGTCTGTCATTGGCAGTGCTTTTTTAAGCTCGGCCGGTGTAATCAGAACCTCTTGAGATACGATATTTAAGTCTTCTACTTGTGACATAGTGTAATTAATCCAAAAAATAATAAATTCTTCTTAATTGTACTGCAATTGCTTTCATTTGGGGCGCTTGTATCAAAAAGTCGCGTGTTTTTTTTCAGGTAGATGGTTTTTTTGTTTATCGCCTGATAATTTTGTTATGAGTTGCTATTAATACTCATAACCTAGTTGCCTTTTAGCTGGGCTACCGTTTGGTCCATTTATTTTTAAACACGTTAAGCTCGATTATCTGTAGCTCGGTCACCTATAACTTGATCACCTGTAACTCAGCAGCCTGTAACTTGGTAATTGGTCACAGGTCACTTAATAACAGGCCACGTAATTATTGTTAACTTAATCACTGGTAATATGTAATTGTGATTCAAATGGGAAATACAAGGCGGTTTTGATTGTCAGTTTTGGGTACCTATGCGCAATAACGGCATGATATCGCTCTAGCTGGTCTTGGTAATGCATGTGCTGTTCATGTAAAAATGCATCCATAGATTGTCCGGCATGTTTTTTGGCTGATTTGTAGTCAATAATCCACGCGGTTTCGTTTTCAATAAAAAAACGGTCTATGATAATTTTCTTTAAGGGCTTACTGTAGTAAAGCTCCCACTCACAATGGCTTGTCTCAAAATTTGGACTCATTAGCCACAAAAAAGTCTCATCGGTTTTTAACCTTAAAAGGCACTGCATGGTCGTGTGATAAGTATCTGTTGCGTCTTGAGGGTTTAACCCTTGTGTGCCTAACCATCTTATCCAATGTGTTTCTTGTTCGTTTACGGTGTGGCTGTGTAAGGTATCAATACTTTTTTGGCCATAATGCTGGAGTAAGCGGTGTAAAAAAATACCCGCTACACGCTTATCTTCGTCGTCCTCTTTATTGGTGAAAAAGTCGGTGTCGGTGTTATTAAATGGTGCATTACTCACATTTGTAGTTTTGTCAGCCTTTTCAGCTGTGTTGTTGATGTGTTCTGTCAGCAGGTTGATGGTGCTATAAGAATCGAGCAGTTGTGTATCTAAATGCGCGTGTAAATGTGGCTGCGTATTTACATGTAGTTGGTTGTGCTCGTTTTCTGTGCTCTCAATGCTTTTAGCAGTCTCAATGCTGTGTTCATTGTGTTTCGTTTTTGTGTAAATAAGGTCAAATTGCGCTTCAGTATGCGGCCATAACGGTGCCAGTAAGGATGAAGCCTGCGGGGGCGTGATACTCAGTGTATCGGTTTTGGTGTCGTGTTTTTCACACAGTAAGGCATGCACGTACAGCTTTTGTTTGGCGCGGGTGCAGGCAACGTACATTAAGCGGTTTTGCTCAATAAGGCTCGATTGTTTGTGTTGTTTAGCAATAAACGTATCGAGCGCGCTAGGTTTGTCATCGGTGTGTGATTTTAAGGGGCTAAGCAGCGTATGCAGTGTGTTTTGTGTATCTAAGTATTGGCTCCAATTCAGCAAGGTTTTGTCATCATTTTTGCCCCTACCTTCAAGCCCAATCAAGAATACGTAATCAAATTCAAGCCCTTTTGATTTGTGCATTGTCATGAGTTCAACAGGCGGGGTGGTGCTTGTCGTATCGGGTTTTTGTATTGCAAAAAGCTGTGTTAGTTGCTCGATAAAGTCATCCCAAATAGGTAGCTCGTAAGCTTTCTCATTACTGGCCACAAGTTGTAAGTAGCGGTCGATATTATCTTGCTGGTAATTATGCTCTACATACAATCCACCCCCAAGGCTATACCAGCATTGCTCTATGGTTTGTGATAACGGCACTCTTTTTTGCTGTGCAAACTGCTGGTACATCACATCACGGGCGCGCACTAAACGCAGGCGCGTTTCTTCACTGACTGAGTTGAGTATATCTTGATCAAAAAGACGTGTTGTTATGGCTTCGGGCGATTGGTTTTTTATGGCGTATTCGCCACCCACCAACGATAGCTCCTTAAGTGTTAAACCGCACCAAGGGGCGCGTAAAAATGCCAGCCATGTTGTATGGCAGTGTGGGTTATGCAATAGGCGTGTAATTGTGAGTAAATCGTGTATTTCTGGGCGCTCTATTAGTGTGTCAATATCGATCGCGTTGTGATTAATCGTATGGTCTTTCAGCGCTGCGATGACCTCTTTGAGATACTTTTTTGCTTTAGCAATAACGGCAATAGTCGCGTTAGGCGATGTGGCTTGGTGTGTTTTAATTGTGGTAATAATATCGGCTATTTGCTGTTTTTTAGCGTCGTCTTTAGCAGTAAATGGGCTGATTTGATCAGGGTTATCGTGGTATACATGGCCAACACAGCTCACGGCATCGTTGGGTGATTCTGTATTAAAGGCATGTGAATGCTCGTAAGTGACCGCGCCGTAGTTAATATCGTTATGCTCTGGGAAGGTCTGCGAGAATACATTATTTACCCAGTCGACCACGCCTTTATTTGAGCGGAAATTCACATTAAGGTTCACCGCCAGCGGTTGAATATTCTGTGTGCCGTGATCACGTATATTGAGAAATATACCAACGTTGGCATTGCGAAACCGATAACACGATTGCATGCCATCGCCGACAACAAATAACGTGCGATGCTCATCGGGCTGCCATGCCTGCGTGAGTAGCTCAAGGAGTTGTAGCTGTGTGTACGAGGTATCTTGAAACTCATCAATCAAAATATGATTAAGCTTGTAATCGAGCAACAGGTTTAAGTCGGTTGGGGTCTCACTATCTATACCCAATGCACGGTGCGCCGCCAGCATGACTTCGGTGAAGTCTACCTGTGTTTTTTGTTTAAATGCGATATGTAAAAAGGCAACGCTTACGGGTAAAAGTTGGCCAAGTGTATTAATAATGTGGCTTTGCTCGGGTGTGTAGCCTTGCGTTGGAAAAAGCTTACACGCCGCAAGGTGTTCTAAAAGCGTATTATCGAGTGCGAGTGTTTTTAAGTGTGCGGTAAATTGGGTTTTGGCTTCTTTGGCGCTAGGCGGAAACCCAGTATTTTTATTCACGGTTTTACGAAACGTATCCGTTGTGGTGGTAAGGAGTTGCGCTAGCGGTTGCCAAAATGTGGCCATGCTTTTTAGGCTGGGCTCGGGAATAGAAAATACATTGTGCAATTGGCAGATGGGTGACTCGGGCGCCATCTCTTTGAGGTTTTCAGCGGCTAAGTGTGTAAGAGGCAATACATCATGGGAATATGGCCAAAAGTGCTCGGTTAATGCCTCAAGCTTGTCAACGCATAGTTGCGCCAGCGTATGGTTAAGGCTTTCTTCTATAGACTCTTGAGCGTGCAGCCCCATAATTAACGGTAACCACTGGTCTCGCTTAGCCAACATAGTCACAAACTGGGCTTTTAGCTTATCGAGGTTGCCATCAAAGTGGTCGAGCAATGTATTCATTGGCTCAACAAACTGGCCTTGTGCGTACTCGTTAATCAGTAAATCAACCGCATGGCCATAGAGTGTATTGGGTAACGTGGCAGTACCCGCACTGGCATCTAAGCCACTGGCAATGGGTAAGCTCACGGCGAGTTCACGGCAAAAACTATCGATGGTCTTAATTTTTAGGCGGTTGGGGTTGTCAATCAGTTGCCATTGTTGTGTGCGTGCATTTTCGAGCGCGGCAAAGGCTAAGCGTAATGTGTGTTGTTGAAAATCATCGTCTATATCGTGTATGGCTTGCCATGTTTGCTCGGCTGTTTTGCCTTGGCTGAAGGTATCAGCTTGTTGCAGCGCGCTAATAATGCGCTCTTGCATTTCTTTGGCGGCCTTTTTGGTGAAGGTAATGGCCAGTATTTCTTCTGGCTGTGCGGCAACGGCTAATAATTTGAGTACTCTAAAGGTGAGTAAACCGGTTTTTCCGGAGCCTGCGGGCGCTGTTACTACCAACGAGTGAGAAATATCGAGCGCGGCGTCACGCGCATCTTGATCAAGTAAAGTCATAGCGTTATGCACGTGTTTGGCTGTTTAAGGGAGTGTTGAAGGAACGGCTTAGGGCGTTTTTTAGAGCCTTATTTTGAGGGTGTTGTTTAAGAGACTGTTCAAGATAAGTATGAAGGTAATCTTGTTCGAAGTCGCGTGTTAAGACATTCAAATAGGCGTGATAAGGTTTGGGCGATGTAACATGGTGCGCGGCATCACCTCGGCAAAATTGTGTTAAGTAATCACTGATCAGGGTTTCCCAGTGGGCTTTTAACTCGTCAAAATTTTCAGGTTGAGCAAGTGCGCTATTCGGTGGCCATTTTTTTAAATACGCCTGATCAACCCCCTCAACGGGTGGCGTTAATTCCCCCAGCCCCAAATAGCATGCGCCATGGGTAGCGATACGTGCAAAACTGACGGCATTGACTGCCGATGTTTGATGAATGAGGCTATAAACAGGCAGCTGTGCATTGGCTAAGGGGGATTTAAGCGTATCGGTAATCTCGCTGTTGCCTGTTTTATAGTCAATGACCATCACCTGATCATTGGGTAGGCGATCGATGCGGTCAAGGGTAATACTAAACGTAAGTGGTTTGCCCATTACGTTAAAGCGAATATCTTGATTCTTCTCGACAGCTTGTACGGTAAAGTCTGGGCGTTGTATATCTTCTAATAAAAAACGCAGCAGCGCCTTGGCAAGACGTGTTTTTTCAAGCTCAAGCAGCGCCTTTGGCAGCAAACCACGTACGTGTTGAAGTTGAGTAAGCAGAGCGTGGTTGACCTTATGACTAATATAATCGAGGCAATGCTCAGTAGCGACGGGGTCTGTTTGATCAAACGGTTCTTGGGATTTCGATTCGAATAATGTTAAGAGCGCTGTTTTATTAGGGTAGTCATGCCACAGCGCTGCGGCTACATCGTGAATAATCATGCCTTTATCGATGGGGCTTAAGCCCACATAGGTGTTCTCGGGTTGTTGCGCCCCTAAGCGGTGTATAAAGTAGGCCCATAAGGGGCTTGCAGCAGTGTTTTCGATGGTTTTTACACCGCTTTTAATTTTTTCATTAAAGGGGATATCGAGGGGCATGCCGTTTTCGGCTGTATTAACAATCAATGCTGGCTGGGCTTGTTGCTGCGTTTGAATACGCGATAACGTTGTTACTTGCGCTGAATGTGGCGTAAACGTCACGTGATCTTGTAGCAAAGGCGTGGGTAGCTGTTCGCTGTTATCGTGGTGCTTAGCGTAACTAAATATCACGCTATTGGCATTATGACAAAACCCAGAGAGGACTGTTTGAGCATAATGCAGCTCTTTTTCGGCAGACGCGCGGGGAGTGCCATACTGCTTTTGTGTGTTGTATGGCAAAAAGGGGTTGGGGTTGGGTTTTTCAGGAAACTGATCTGTGGATACATTCGAGATCCAGCAATGCTCAAACTGCAATCCAATGGCTTCAAGTGACCCCATAATTTTAATGGGTTTGGGGTCGGTTTGTATTTTAAACACGCGGGCGTTTGTTTTACTTTTAAGGTGCGAGATAAAACCATTATACGATTTGTTCGGCGAATGAAGTGCAAATAAATCATCTTCGCGCAGCTCATCAAGGAGTGCCATAAACATCATAATCGCTTGGTATTCGCGGCTGTTCACGGTGCGCGTACCAGGCCAATGTAATGCTTTTAGCCATTCATGTAAAAACAGCCGCCATGTCTCTAAGCTTGATTGCGTATTTTGAGCGCGCCTAAAGAGTGTGAGCGCGGCAAGAATCGCTTGTTGACAGGGTGGTACTGTATCTGATGAATAAACGTTTGTGTTCTCTAGGTTTGTGCTCCCTAGGTTCGTATTTTCTAGGTCCATGTTCTCTAGATGCATATTGCCCTGACTGACTTTCCCCTTACTTGCGCTGTTATCTGGTTCAAATTGTGTTGTTTTTTCACGCTCTGTTTTGGAGGTTGTTAGCCAAGTCATAAGCTGAGTTGTAC
The DNA here is from genome assembly GCA_937920545.1 of uncultured Saccharophagus sp. Classification (GTDB taxonomy): domain Bacteria; phylum Pseudomonadota; class Gammaproteobacteria; order Pseudomonadales; family Cellvibrionaceae; genus Saccharophagus. The sequence goes on along the minus strand of CAKZUG010000083.1, from coordinate 8,142 downwards.
TTATATTAGAGCGGTTCCAGCGGCTTAGCTTTTGTGTGGCATAGGCACGCGCTGGGCTATTTGCCTCGCCCCAAAATGGCGATTGTATAATGCTGTGTGCAGTTGCCATATCGATGGTTAAGCTGTGAATATTGAACAGTAAAAACACACTTTGAATGACGGGTTCGTCTATAAGTTTGTTGCCTAATGTGACTTCATAGGGTAACTGCGCGGTATGAGTAGGCGAGACAGATACATGCTGCTGAGGCTCAAATATGCGGCTAAAAACAGTTTCAATTTCATGCTTTTTTTGATGCAAATTCGGCATGATAATACCGATATCAGCGCTGGGGTTACTTGTGTAATGATGCTTTGCCCACAAAGCGATAGCGGTTAGTTCATCGTGCGCGTCATCAAAAACATGCCCCGTTACCGTGGCTGTTTTATGGGGTAAGGTTATATGCGTTGTATGATGGCTACTGGTATCAAATAAGGCCTGCTCTGCTGGGCTAATATCATTAAAACCATATAAAGCTAATTGGGAATAAGGCGCTAAGTGTTGCTGGGCAAAGTATTCCGTGAGGCGCAAACTGGCATCACTTGATGTTATCCAATGCTTTTGTTGGCATGCTTGCTCGAAATACGTTTTAAGTGTTAGGTAAAACGTAATCTGTTTATTGTCGTCTAAAGACAGCTCTTCTGGTGGCAGTTGCCAAAGCTTGTGTGTGTTGTAAGCCTCATATAGCTTATTGACGATCATGAAATCGTCTTTAATCACATCATCAATCAGGTTCTCGTCGGCACTTTTATGCTGAGCAATTAACTGCTGCCATATATAAAGCGATTGCTGAGCCGTTAATAAATGTGCATGGCTACCTTCCAATACATGATTTTGAGCATTCTCCCAGTGAGCTTGAATAAAAGCATTTAAACTCATTATTTTAACGTCGGGGCGGTGCAACTCAAAAGTCAATTCAATCAGCGAGCGAGCCAGGCGCTCGTTAGCCGTTACAATAATAGATTGCTCAAGTTGATGCGTAGTCGTCAACCAGTCGTGAAAAGATGTTGGTGTCATAGTCGTGCTAACAGTGAGGGTTGGAATGAGATAATAACGTGTGATAATTTATTATCCAATTTCTTTTTGGCGTTCTAGATGAATACCACGCTAATAATCTAAACCTTATTTTTGACGAGGCTAATTCTATTGTTGGGCGTAACAATCGCTCTTAATTAATGTGTGTTTTTAGTGATCCGAAAGGGCCTTTAAGATAAGTGAATGCTCTTCGTGCTTGTCAACAACTCAATACGCTGAAGGCAAGCCTCTTAAGTTGAGATGAATATACATTTAATATAAGTCTTGCTTTCTTATAAATTTCTTACTAGTTAGGCTTGGAGGTTGGTGTTTACTAACTTTGTTTGTGTATAAAAAAAATGATTTAAGTCTTGACATCCTACTCTTTAAAAATATAAGAAAAATTTATATAACATTAGCATTAATTTTTTTAAGTCTATGATTTTATTGTGTTTTTTTGTATTGGTTGAATTTTGATCAATCTGAGCCTGCATAAGTAAAAACAGGCGTTTTAAGCGTTTTAACATAGACTATCCACTATGTTATCCACAGAAAATGTGGAAAGAAAAAATTTACGAAAATCTATGTTTTATAAAAAAATGCAAGAGTTTAAGTGAGAAGCATGTAATTTTTTTGCTATATGTAACCGCTTATTCTATTTAAAGGTGAATAACTAGGCCGGCTTTAATATGGTCGTACAGTACGAAGGTAATGACATAGTGGTGCGCATTGGATGGGCGTTATATAAAAAGCACCCGGCATAAGCCGGGTGAAGACCATTAGGAGTGAAACATAAGGAACAATCCTCTAAGCTCTCGCTTAACCAACGTTGTAATCGGGGAAAAACAAAGTTGATACTCTCATTATTGAATATGCTTTACATTTTACCAGTTTGTTTTAGATGTATTTTCGAATAAAAGATGTACTTCGCTGAATAAATTGCTCAACAGGTGATTGTCTCAGGTGATTGTCTCAGGTGTTTTTGAGCGCTTTCTTGGTTCATTCTTTTCATTAAGGTGTGTCTTCCTTAAAGTTTATAGCAATCAGCCGATACTACTACAGATAATTCGGATAAATAGAAATTGGATTTTTATATGCAGATAAAGCTTCATTTACTCATGGCGATGATTTTCTTACAGGGTTGTACGCATTCTTATACAGCACATTTGGTTGAAAAAAATCTTCAGCATATTCATTTATCCCCTACGTTCCATATTAAGCGGTCGCAAAAGTGGGGTATTCCACATGATACGAATATTGTTGTCTCTGCTTACAATGCAGGTATTAGCCGGCAAGAGGGGTTTAATTCGATTGATCACGCACAATTCTCTTCTAAACGAGATTTTTATCGCTCGATGCTATCGCCTCGTGTTTACCACCGGTTTCAATCTATGTTGGTCAGCCATCTTTCTACATACTTCCCACGTGTCATGTTGATAACTGAGGACAGTATTGATCAGTCGCTTCGGCGTGCGCTTGAGCAAGGCGCAGACTTACTTTTTTTACCCAGTATTGTTGAGCAAAGCGATATTGTTAATACATATGATGAGAGAAGGTTTAACAAATTAGGGCATGATAAGAAGGTAGGAAAAGATACTTTTACATTTAAAATCGTTATTTATGAAGTTGCCAGCGGTAATATTATTGACACATGTATTGTGTTGGCTAAAAGTGCGGTCATTACTAGCAATAAATACGATGTAGATTGGTATACCAAGATGTCTGTAGAAAAATTAGTCAATAGTATTAAGTTGTGATTTTTAATGATATTAATAAGTTTTATTCTAAATATTGTCTATAATTGTTAATTGATTAACACCTAATTTATTGTGGAGTTTATATTATGAGCAAAGAATCGTCGCCATTTGTTCTAAAGCAGTTAGAGGAGGCTTTAGAAGAGCGTCAAGTAAGTGATCGTCGTAAGGAAGATGATAAGTCTGCTTGGCCTGAGTCATCCGATCGTAGAACAAACGATCGTCGAAAAACAGCTAAAGCATCTACTCGTTAGATGCTATTAGTTAGGTACTGATAGCTAACAGCTAGCTTTTTCTCAACTTTATTCATTACCCATTATTTATTGGCATTATATGAAGTCTGACCCCGCAGTTAAACATACTCAAGCTATATTTGATCGCTCTTATATTTTTGAGTATGCTCTTATCGCGTTAACGGTTTTATCTTTTTTACTTGTTTTTATTAATAGTAATTACAAGCATATTTCGCCATTACAATTTGACCCTTCTAAATCAACAGTGATCACTGACCGTATTAAACCTAAAGGTGAAAGTACCGCACAAATCAATGCTGATAACCCCTATTCTTTTTCTTGCAACCTTATTAAAAGTGATTACAGAAATATATTCTGTGCTTATCAAATTTATTTGGGTGTAAGTGATGTTCAAGGTTACGATTTTTCAGAGTTTGATGACCTTTTAATTGATCTTGATTATGAAGGGGCCAGCGATTCTATTCGTATACAGCTCTTAAACTATAATTCAGCCTATGCCCAGCCAAGCGTTATTAATACAGCAAAGTTTAATTTGGTTGAATTTGAAAAAGAAGCTTTTTTAAAGCCTAAGTATATCAAGTTAAGTGAATTTAAAGTCGCTGACTGGTGGCCATCCAGAAATAATGTTGATTTCTCTTTAGCTAAGAGAGAGTTAAATAATATTATTGTTATTCAGATTCAAACGGGTTCTGATTTTGCTGTTGGCGAACATACATTCACGGTTAATGATATTCAACTAACCAAGCAGCTCTTTAGTAATGAGGCATTATACCTAGCATTATTGTGTTTTTGGATTGTTATTATTCTTATCCTATTGATTCTACGGCTTGGTCAGCAGCGTAAGCAACTCACTGTCTTTAGCATGAAAAACGCTCATCTAGAGCAAGAGAACGCCTATTTAAACTCCCTTTCTGAAAATTTAAGCTCTAAAGATAATATAGATAGTCATACAAATATATATAATTTTACGGGTATTCGTGCTCATATTGACGCTATTTGGAATAACCGAATCAGTAATGTAGGAACACTTGCGTATATTTTTATTAGTATTGATCATTTTAATAAATTTAATGACTCATTGGGTGAAGAAGTTGGGGAGGCTGTTTTACTTGAATTTACTCAGTTAATTAATAAAAATATTCGGCGTCATGACATCTTTGGCCGGTATTACAATGATACCTTTATTATTATCAGTAAAAATACAACGTTAGATAATGCCATTAATTTGGCTAATAAATTAAAAAGTAAATTGTTAGAGCATAATTTTAATTTAGGAATTACTGTTTCTGCTAGTTTTGGGGTTGGGGCCTTAAATAGCCATGAAACAACGCAACAGGAGTTTATTGATCAAACTACTGAAGCGTTAGATTATGCAAAGAATCGAGGGTCTAATCAGGTTAGGTATTACGATAATGAAATTAATCAACCAAGCTAAGCTAGCTCTTCTTTTAGAGTCGCTATGCTAGTATGGGTTGTATGCCCTTTTAGGTAAAAAACGTTTGATTTCATCAAAGTTTTTATCAAATAATTTTTGCGCACTTGGTTTTAATCCAACTTCCATTCTTCTAGCTAGTATCGTCATCACAAACAAGCATTGTTTGGTGTTTTCTACGCATATGGCGTGGGTTCGCCCCAGTTCATCTTCATACACAGCCCATTTTAAATGTTTGTTTTTTTGCGTATACATGTCACCCAAAATAACACCTAATGCCTGTAATGATTGCTTGTCTGTTTTTTCTAATACTTGGCTATTAATAAAGCGCTGTAATAATCGCATATCGCCAATATTTCCATGAAAAAACTTGGCAAATTTATCACGTGCTATTTCATTAATATGAGTGCGCTGTTTTTGCAGGTAGTTTTCATTTATCCATTGCATTTTGTCAACTTTGGGAAGAGCGTTTTCTTCGTCGCCGTAAAACTGTTGGGCGTGAATACTTTTACAGCTCAAAAATACAAGCGATAATGCAACTAATTTTACACCATACCGTTTCATATTAATTCCTTCATGGGAATGCTTTTATTATGTTGTGTAACAATACGTACATGTTTATGTGACAGCTCACGCGGGTCATGGACGCCGCAGGAATGTGAAATCATTTCTAAGTGCTTGATTAATTGTTTGTGGTAATTGGCTACACGATTCGATTTTTCATTAGGGTCTAAGCCTTTTTGCAATGAGGCTTTATGTGTAGTAATGCCTGTTGGGCAGGTGTTTTTATTGCATTGCATGGCTTGAATACAGCCCAGTGAAAACATAAAACCACGTGCGCTGGTAATAAAGTCAGCACCTGTCGCAATCGCTAATGCTGCCGCGCCGGGGGCAACCAGCTTGCCCGATGCAATAATACGTATACGTTTACGTAGACCTTTTTCTTCTAATATACGGTTAAGCAAAGGTAGGCTCTCTCTAAGTGGCATACCGACAAAATCCATTAACGGCTGTGGTGCCGCGCCTGTCCCGCCTTCGGCGCAGTCCAGTGTTATAAAATCAGGGGCTGATTTTGCACCACGGGCATTAATGGCATCACATAGCTCGTGTATCCAAGCTGGGTCACCCATTACCGTCTTTATTCCTGTTGGCTTGCCAGATAAGCTGCGTACTTCGTCAATAAAATCGAGTAATGTTTCATTGCTATGAATATTCGGGTGTCGATTGGGGCTAATAGACGCTTCCCCTTCAGGAATACCACGTATTTCGGCAATTTCTTTAGATATTTTACTAGCAGGCAACATGCCGCCTTTACCCGGTTTTGCACCCTGGCTCAGTTTAATCTCAAACATCTTTACCTGAGGGAGAGCCGCAATATCTTTGAGTTTATTGGGTGCAAAGTTACCGTTTAAGTCGCGGACACCGTATTTTGCCGTACCAATTTGAAAAATAATATCGCAACCCGCGTCTTTATGGAAAGACGATAAGCCGCCTTCACCTGTATTCAACCAGCAATGTGCTTTTTTTGCACCTTTCGCGAGCGCCGTTACGGCAACAGACGATAGCGCGCCGTAACTCATGCCCGATATATTAAAAATAGAGGGAGCGTCGTAGGGGTAGCGGCATTCGTTGCCAATACGCAGCGATGTTGAGCAAGCCGAATTACTGTCTAAAGTGGGGTAGGGGGCATTGAGAAAAATAGCTTCGCCATTGAGATTAATTTGACGCGTAGAGCCAAACGCTAACGTCGCATCGACATCTTTACTGGCGCGGTATACCCAATTGCGTAAAGCGCGGTTAAAAGGCAGTTCCTCTCGATCCATTGCAAAAAAATACTGCCTAAAAAACTCACCTAAATGTTCAAAAAGGTATCTAAACCGCCCTATAACAGGGTAGTTACGGCGTATTGTTTGTTTTTTTTGTGTCACATCAATAATGTATAAAATACCCACTAGTAATACAAGGCAACCTATTAAACATGTAAATAATATGGCTGCTATATTAAAAAAGGCAATCGAAAATTCGCTAATCATGTACTATATCCTGATGTATTTACATAGGCTTTGTCAGTTATGAATACGTTTTGTTTCATATGGCATAATGGCTACTGGTATTTGATTAAGCCTTAACAAAAACGTAAAGAATGTACCGTAACCTATCAGAGAAAAATTGAGCTTAAGGTTCAAGGGCGCTAGGATAGTGTAAACCTATTTTTAAAACCAGCTAATCATGGAGATTAGACGATGAAAGTGATTAAAATTTTGGGCATTATTATTGTTATTTTGATAGCGATTGCCGTGGGCGTTGGGATATATGTTTCCAATAATCTTAATGCGATTGTAAAAGATTCTGTCGAAACATATGGCCCCACCATTACGGGCACGCCCGTTAAACTCAATAAAGTGGATATTCAGCTTAAAAATGCTGCCGCAACGCTCAATGGTTTTTCGGTCGGGAATGTTGCTGGCTATAAAGCCGATAACTTATTTGCTTTTGACGTGGTGGGCTTTGATATTGACCCGGTTCAACTGAGGGATAAGCGCGTGGTCGTTGAGGCATTAACCATTGGTGGCATTACTGTTAATGCAGAGGAAAAAGCGCTTAAAACGAATATTCAAGCGATGCTTGATCGATTTACATCCGGAGCGCAAGCTTCTGAGCAAGCAGAGCCTGAAGCCGCGCCAAGCGATTTACGTTTTATTATTAAATCACTTGTCTTTAAACAAAGTGACATTAATTTAACGACCGAGAAATACGGTGATTACAACCTTCCATTACCCTCATTTGAGCTCTCAAATATTGGTGGTACACAAGGAATACCTGCCAGTGAGTTAGGCACGGCTATTCTCAAGCCTTTGCTTAGGCAAGCTGAGAAAGCCGCTAAGCGTCGTATAAAAGAAGTCGCTAAAGATAAGGTCAAAGAAAAAGCCGAAGAAAAGCTAAAAGAAAAATTGAATGAGAAAGTCAGTCAAGAAAAACAAGACGAAATAAAAGAAAAGCTCGATGGGGTAAAAGGGTTGTTTGGTCGATAAATGCGTATTTTTGATCATCCAGATTTTATTGTTTGCCATAAACCCAGCGGTATCAATATGCACTGCGAAGCGGCCAATCACGAAGGCAATGATCAACATGCTGTTCAAACCGTTGGGTTTATGCAAAAAACGATGGTGCAATATTCATTGCCCAAGTTATATATGGTGCATCGTTTAGACAAGGACACATCTGGCTTGGTTATTTTTGCGAGATCATCACAGGCGGCTGGCGAGTTCGGCCGCTTGTTTGAGCAAAAAAAGATCAAAAAAACCTATCTAGCATTAGTGAGCGCCAAGCCCAATAAAAAAGAAGGTTGGGTGAAAGGTGGTATGCAAAAAAGCCGCAATGGCTCATGGATTATCACGCGTAATCAATCAAACCCTGCCGTTACTCAGTTTAAATCAACCGCTTACTCTCACGACCAGCGAGTGCGTCGGCTGGTTCTGCTCAAACCAAAAACAGGGAAAACACACCAGTTAAGGGTGGCGTTAAAATCACTTAGCGCGCCGATATTAGGCGACACCCGTTACAAAGGTGAGGCGGCTGATCGCTTATATTTGCATGCGTATTATTTGGCTTTTACTTTTAACGATGTGCCCTTTACATTTACATGCATGC
>CAKZUG010000082.1 GCA_937920545.1 uncultured Saccharophagus sp. | reverse complement strand
TACAAAAGTAACTTTTTTCAACACAGTAAAAAGTGCCTTGGGTTGCATATCTAGCCCAAGTAAAAACAGTAAAAAAATGATACCTATATGGGATATGTCTTCAATAGTTTTCACTTCGCTCACCCAGGCAAAACCAAACGGCCCCGCAATGGCACCCAGGGCGATATAAGCGACTAATATAGGTTGGTGTGTATAAAGTGCAATGGATGCAAGCACCGCAGCGCCGCAGAAAATGAGAAAGAAACTGTCAAAAATATGTGCATCCATGATGTTGTATCTTATGCAGAGTGACCTAAAACAACCCCATAAGTGGTATTGAATATACCGTTTATGGGGCTGAGGGGAGCTATTATATTAGTCGATGTTTAAGAGCGGCGACGAAACAGTGGTTGAGGCTCGTCAGTACCAGCTTGGTAGCTCTCGCTAAAGCTTGACAAGAACGCTTGAACCGTCTCAATGGTCGTTTCATCGTTGAACTCAAAGCTATTAAAGCCACAGCGCGACAAATAAAATATTTGATCATGTATAAAATGTCCAACGGCTCTGATTTCGCCAGCAAAGTCGGCATATTCACGCACCGTACGTGCTAATGAAAAGCCGCGACCATCCATAAAGGCTGGGAAATCAATGGCGACAATTTCTACAGACTCGCTGATTGTTTTAAGCTGTTCAGGATCGGTCGCCGGTGAGGCAAGCACACCCAGTTGAGCGTTGGGGTGTGCTTGAGCAATAGTCTCAAACTGCTCGGCAGGAACAAGCCATTGGCCTTGATTTAAATCGGTACTATTAACGTCATTTTCTGTACGAAGGGCTACCCAGCTGTGCGCTGTCAACTCGCCATTTTTAACTAGCTTTGGCATAAACAGTCTCCTTAAAGGGGGCGATACCAATACGGTTATAAGTGTTTATAAATTGCTCGCCTTCTATTCGGTTGGCAACGTACACATCAATAATTTTACGCACAACACGCGGCATGTCATCAGGACCAAAAGCGGGCCCAAGTACTTTGGCTAGCGCCGCATCTTTTGTGCTGTTGCCGCCTAGTTGTACTTGATAAAACTCTTTACCTTTTTTATCGACACCTAAAATGCCAATGTGGCCTATGTGGTGATGACCGCAGGCATTCATACAGCCTGAAATATTCAAGTCAATGTCGCCAAGGTCAAATAGGTAGTCAAGGTCGTCAAATTCGCGCTGAATAGCTTCGCCAATGGGGATCGATTTGGCGTTAGCTAGCGAGCAAAAATCGCCGCCTGGGCAACAAATAATATCGCTTAATAGCCCAATAGTGGGTGTGGCAAAACCGGCTTTTTTGCATTTTTCCCATAACTCAAATAAATCGGCCGTTTTAACGTCCGCTAGAACAATATTTTGTTCATGTGTAGTGCGGATCTCACCAAAAGAATACTGATCGGCTAAATCGGCAATAATATCAAGCTGCTTATCGGTGACATCGCCCGGTGCAACACCGGTTGGCTTAAGCGAGAGTGTCACTGCGTTATAGCCAGGAATTTTATGCGCCGTCACGTTGCGGTCTATCCATTTAGCGAAAGCCGTGTTGTTTTCAGTTAATGACGCTATGGAGGTTTGGATATCCATGGCTTCCATGACTTCGTACGGCGGTGCTGTAAAGAAGCTTTTAGCGCGCGAAATCTCTTTGTCAGTTAGTAATGTTTGTGAGTCGCGGATATGGGCCCATTCTTCTTCTACTTTTTCGGCAAAAGCGTCTGGCCCCATGGCCTTCACTAAAATCTTAATGCGAGCTTTGTATTTGTTATCGCGTCGGCCATTCAAATTATATACGCGTAAAATAGCTTCTAAATAGGTCAGTAAATCGTTTTCGGGTAAAAACTCACGAATGACGCTAGCAATAATTGGTGTTCTGCCTAAGCCACCACCAACTAGCACTTTAAAGCCTATTTGGTCGTTCTCGTTAAGCACTAACTCTAAGCCAATATCATGGAATTTGACCGCTGCACGGTCATGTTCAGTACCGCACACAGCAATTTTAAATTTACGCGGTAAAAAGGCAAACTCTGGATGCAATGTTGACCATTGGCGAATAATCTCACAGTACGGGCGCGGATCAATGCTTTCATCTATAGCAACACCAGCAAACTGATCGGTTGTGACATTACGAATACAGTTGCCCGAGGTTTGTATCGCGTGCATTTCAACTTCAGCAAGCTCCTCAAGAATATCGGGTACATCTTCTAAGTTAGGCCAGTTAAGTTGTATGTTTTGACGTGTCGTAATATGACAGTAGCCTTTATCATACTTACGTGTGATATGCGCAACCTTGCGCACTTGATCAGAGCTAAGCATGCCATATGGCACGGCAATGCGTAGCATAGGTGCTAAGCGCTGTACATATAAGCCATTTTGTAAGCGTAAAGGTAGAAACTCTTCCTCTTTTAGCTCACCGCTAAGAAAACGTTGTGTTTGACCGCGAAATTGAGCGACTCGCTCTTGAACAATCTTGTGGTCATGTTCGTCATAAACGTACATGTATATATGAACCTTTCGATAAGTGAGTGAGATGAGCAAATGGATCGCTTAAAGTCGTTAATAACGAGACTTTAATAAAATGACCATCAAAATTTGAAGCGCAAGAATACATTATTTGTAAAATGGAATAAACAGTTAGCGTCTATGCGGTTGGGATTAGGGCTGTAAATTTAATGAATGGCGATCTTTTTTTTGTAATTAATTATCATTACTGTTTTGATGTGCTTCTTTTAACCTATTACTTTAATAGTCAGGCAGTAACACTTTATGTTACTGCCTGACTCGTTGCAGCCAATAACATAAGGCATATAGTTTATGTTAATTCTGTTTGGTTATATTGCATGTGGGTGTCCATATTTTTTTTGACTTTTAGGCGACATATGGATGAATTGTGCGCCATTTCGGGGTACTGTAGTTAAATATTCAGCAAGATCGATTCTTTTGATTGTATTTATAAATGTAATAGAACTATTTTTAGTTCTTATCACTCTTATTAATAATAAAGGATGAATGAAAGCTTGGATCGCCATAAAATAACGAAGAGATGATGATAATGAAAACAAAAAAAACGACTAACAATCAATCAGTTAATCCAAAAGACCAAGAAGTAGCAATGGCGCCCATTACTATTATTTTAGCAACCATGGCTATGTGTGTGTTTTGGATGACGCACCCATAGGCGAGTGAGCGTCAAG
>CAKZUG010000081.1 GCA_937920545.1 uncultured Saccharophagus sp. | reverse complement strand
TCATACCCAAGGGTATTCTTTCTTTGTGTCTTGTTAATATGTGTCACTTAGTTGGAATTGATTCATGTTGAACTTAATTGTAGCTATGGTTTTTATATTTGCTTTAGTTTGGTGCCTGATCACAGTTTTATTTCTTGCCGCTTATACGAAAGGGAAATATATGGTATTTTGAGTGTGTTTAATTAGGATTAATCACATTAATACAATAGCTTAGTCTAAATCAACCAGTGTGTTGAAGCCGATTGAGGAAGCGGGAAGTTCTTGCGTCGAGGCAAACCAGACCATTACAGCGTCAACGTGCGCGCGTTACTTACCTTGACGTTACACTCATGAAGCCCTTTAATTATTAAGTCCTTACTACATTGCTAAATTACATTGCCAAACTAAGGTTTTTTATATGTCTACCAAGCAGGCTCTTATTGTTGATGATTCATCTACGGCACAATATCGACTCAAAAAAATGTTACGTCAGTATGATTTGCAGATTGATGTTGTAGATTCTGGTGAAGACGCACTGCGTTATTTATCACACTCGACACCTGATGTGGTGTTTATGGATCATCTTATGCCGGGTATGGATGGTTTAGAGGCGTTACAAATAATGAAGTCTCACCCTGAGACAGCCACAGTCCCTGTTATTATGTATACCTCTAAGAGTGGTGATGTTTATACTGGGCAGGCTCGGGCTCTGGGTGCGCTAGATGTTGTAAGTAAAGATACCATCAATGCTACTGATTTAGGTGTAGTGCTGGATAAATTAAATGTTTTGGCTAATGAAAAAAAAATGCCTAGACAAGCGTTGTCTGATACTGATGACTTGCACTCTCAAACCCCAGCCAATACACAATCGGAAAAGGCACCTGCGGTTGAATTTAAGCGCCGTGCGTCCGATCAAATGCGTCAGGCCGAAACCCGCAATGTTGAGTTGCGCATTAGTCATCTTGAGAAAACGTTAGAAGAGAGTCGGCGTTTTATTTCTGCGCGTGTTGTGCGTGAACTACAATCGCACCGTCATAAAACAAAGCGCGATTTGATAACAATGTTAGATAAAAGCTTGCTTGAGATTAACGAGAAAAATAAAGCTACCATTGTCACACCCCAAGAAATAGTGGCGCACATAGAAGAAAATAGACCCGTAGACTCCCGGCCCAATTATGTGATGATTTTAGTGTGCGTTGTTGCCGTGTTAAGCGTATTATTTTACACGCAAACACGCTCTGAATTATCTAGGCTAACAGAGTCTCAGCAAGGTATACGTGATGAAATATCTGCTTTGCCACTAGGCACTGCTCAGCCGAGCCTAGCGCTGAATGCTGGCGGTGATTCAGATTTAGATGTGCAATCTTATTTTTCACAAGAGAGCTATTTAAACGATTTGACGTGGGCTTTTAACCAAAGTGGTCACTATATATTTAGAACCGAGCAGTTTGATGCTGATGCATTAGTGAGGTTGACCGAATTTTTTGCTATTTTAGATCGTAATAATTTTAAAGGCGTGGCTATTGTGAAGTTGTCGCTTGGTGATTATTGTGTTGATGTTAACGAGTTTGGTCAAACGCAGTTTGCTGCAGATACGATTACCGCCGACAAATGTACGTTGTTATCCGAAACTTCAAGTATTGAGGGTATAGTCAATGTATATGCTCAGAATATTCAAAATGCACTATCTGTTTTTGACTCATCAAATGACGGTAGCCGAGAAATCATTTTACAGGCTTTAGATTCTGATGTTGATTACTCGCTTAGAACAGAGCAGGTGACGGCTAAGCAGTGGAATGCACTTGCCAGTAAACAAACATTTTTAGAGGTTGAACTGGTTCCAGACTTGCTCCTACCTTAGGAATAGCCTAGGGAGCCTCTGATTAACCTCGCGGCATCTCTGGCTTTCAGAAAGTTTTCTTGTTTAGGCGGCTAAGAAAGGCCGGCTGGTTGCCTACCGAACGAAGTCAACGCAGACAGATTCCCCAGTACTTGAGAGTAGTGCTTAAGCGCTTTCTGAAAGCCCTAAAGGTCGCGGCCTAGAGCAGTCATTTGCGTTGCTATCATTTTGATAAGGGCTACGGCCATTAGCGGCAAAAGACGCCTAGCCATGAACCGCTCTAGGTCACGCAGAGACGCTACGAGGTTAATCAGAGGCTCGCTAGGGTTTCTTAACCTAGTCTATATTTTTAAAAAGGCGTTGGGCTATATAGCTTTAACGCCTTTTTTGTTTGTGGGTGGATAAATTGAACGTTACGCGCATGAAGGTACAGCCTGTGCTCGATGCTAGCCTGCGTGAACAGCGGTTTTTGTGTCATATCATTATGTTTGTTGTAAATAGTGTCACCGTAAATCGGGAACCCTAAATGATACATATGCAGGCGTAGTTGATGAGAGCGTCCAGTGTGAGGTGATAGCTCAACCCTCGTTAGCTCGGAGTTATTGATTTTTTCATGATTGATCACACGATAAAATGTTTGCGCCGATTTGCCGTTGCACCAGTCAATTTTTTGTCTAGGTCTGTTTGGCCAGTCACATATCATGGGTGCGTCAATATAGCCACTATGGCTTGTAATATGGCCGTCAACGACAGCTTCGTATTTTTTTAGCACGCCGCGAACTTCAAATTGTTTGTTGATATCTTTTTGCGTATGCGGATTTAGTGCAAAAATAATGAGGCCCGATGTGGGCATATCTAAGCGGTGAACGATGCGCGCGTTTGGATGGTAGGCGGTGACCTCATCAAATAAGTTGTTAGGCTCACTTAAGCCTGGAACAGACAAAAGATTTTCAGGTTTATTAACCACCAAAATATCGTTATCTTCAAAAATAATATGTTCGCTATTTAGTGAAAATGCCATGTCTATATAACTCTAATTGAATCCGAATAGTATCTGGTTTGAACGTCTCTGTATAATCGCCAAATATACCTTATGTCACTCAACGTTCCGTTGTTCTGAATGAGAGTAGATGCCTAGCGGGTTTACTTATACCCGGCTAGCGTTTTTTACCTAGCCTTATGAAACTTTTTGTTATATTGGTTTATCGCATATTAGCACGCTAACCGACGAACTGTACTCAAATATGACATACTAGTGAACCGCTCGACATTTTTAATATTCCTTTTTGATAGAGAAGAACAATGAGTTTAGTTCCTATGCCTCCTTTTCCGTGGTTTGCACCAACTTGGGCTAGCCTAGTTGATCGTTTTAACCAGCAAACGATGCCACATGCCATACTATTTTCTGGGCCTGAAGGGTTGGGTGCGCTAGAGCTCGCTAAATCTTTAAGTCAATTGATGCTATGTCAGGCTCCGATTGATGATGTCGCTTGCCACCGTTGTCGTTCGTGCCAATTATTATCTGCTGGTACGCACCCTGATTTATTTATGTCTTTACCAGAAGGTGTCGGTAAACAGATTAAAATAGAGCAGGTGCGGTCAATTACCCAATTTATAGCCAATACCGCGTCTCAAGGCGGTAAAAAGGTTATTGTTATTTCACCTGTTGAAGCATTGAATCATAATGCCTCTAATGCACTGCTAAAAAGCTTAGAAGAACCTGCTGGCGATACCGTTATCATCCTGATTACAGAGCAGGAAAGCCTACTTTTGCCAACAATTAAAAGCCGTTGTATGCGATTTGTTATGTCTCCTCCAAAGTATGACGATGCTAGTCGGTGGCTGATTGATGCAGGCTATAGCGAACACACATACTTACTTGCAGAAGCAGATAATGCGCCATTAAAAGTGAAGCGTTGGGTAAGCGAGAGTTACCCTGAAAAGCGTATGCAGGTGCTACAGGTGTTGGGCGAAGTGGGTTTAAATCTATTAGGTGCGGTGCAGGCTGTATCAAAAATACATGTTGAGCCACGGGTGTTATGTGATGTTATTTTGATATTAATTGAGGTGCAAATAACACGTAAAATGGCACCCAGAAGCATAAGAGCTAAGCAATTTGTTGATCTAACAAATATTGATCCAAAAATAGAGCAAGTATTAAATTTAATCCCTATTACTATACTTATGCGTTACCGTGACCGATTAAACGAGCAGAAAAAACAACTGCTAATGAATACTAATTTGAATACCACGTTGTTTAACGAACAAGTCATGATGGATTGGTTAGCAATCAGCGCGCAGCGTTAGTCGCCGCATGCTTGTTAGTAAACTTAATTTTTTATTTCAATATGTGACATTATTAAAAGTATGGTTTTTTATGGTGTCTTGTAAGCGTGCTAATATATAAACATATAATGACAATGACGGCTCTGGTTGGTAGTGACCAACGGCGCTTTAACCAAAATAAAGTAACAAGGTAAATATATGAAAGGTGTTGGTGGTGGTGCAAGAAATGGTATTTTGTCGCTCACAATACGTGATAAGTCAGTGTTATATGCTGCATATATGCCGTTTATTGCAAATGGCGGGTTGTTTATTCCCACAAACAAAAATTACAAGCTCGATGACGAAGTATTTATGCTGCTTAGCTTGATGGATGAGCCAGAAAAAATCCCTGTGGCAGGCAAGGTTATTTGGTTAACACCACGCGGTGCGCAGGGAAACCGCGCAACAGGTATTGGTGTGCAATTTAGCGATGAGGACGACATGGCCAACAAAAAGATAGAAACCTACCTCGCGGGAACCCTGGAATCTGATAGGCCCACACATACGTTGTAGTGTATTATTTGCCTTTTATGATATTTTTATTGTTTTAGAGGGCAACTATGTTTGTAGATTCTCACTGTCATTTAGACCGACTTAATGTAAAAGCCTACCCCAATGGATTGGATGACGCGATTACAGCCGCGCGTGAAAACGGCGTTAAAGGTATGCTTTGCGTATGCATTAGCGAAGAAAACAAACAGGCCGTTATTGATATTGCTAATAAATATGACGGTATTCATTGTTCTGTGGGGGTGCACCCGTGCGATGTCTCGACAGATGTCAACTCCGTCGAGACCCTAAAAACGTGGGCGCAATCGCCCAAAGTGGTGGCGCTTGGCGAGTCCGGGTTAGATTATTTCCATTCTACCGATTTTGTCGAAACGCAAAAAACCAGCTTTGCTAACCATCTTATTGCTGCAGGCGAATTAGACTTGCCCGTGATTGTACACACGCGTAATGCCCGCGCCGATACGCTAGAACTTATTGAACAGCACGGTAATTTAGAGTCAGCCGGTGTACTGCATTGCTTTACAGAATCTTGGGAAATGGCAAAGACTGCCATGGACATGAATTACTGTATCTCTATTTCTGGTATTGTTACCTTTAAAAATGCCAGTGAATTACGTGATGTTGTGAGTAAAATGCCACTCGATAGATTGCTAATAGAGACAGACTCGCCTTACTTAGCCCCAGTCCCTTATCGCGGTAAATCAAACGAGCCAAAATACGTTGCCGACGTCGCACAATTTATTGCCACCATGTTAGGTATGCCCGTTGAAAAACTCGCCGAGATCACCTCTGAAAACTACTACCGCTTATTTAATAAAGCTGCAGGTAACCCATAATGCAAAAATGGTGGGTGGCCTTAGGCTTGTCTTTATGTATTTGCGGTGCAGGCGTGACGTATTTTTTGCGTGTTATTGCTTTTGATGCTTGTTTAAATGCTGGCGGTAAATGGTTAGGCCCATCTCAGGGCTGCCTAGGCGGCAATAATTTTACCCCCGACGTCCTTTTAAACCCTGTAAGTATCGCTATTTTTATGGGTTTAGTACTAGGTATAGCCAGCGCCTTAATCCAGTTTTATACCCTAGGTAAAAATATTACTGGCTTCGTCTCTCAAAAAACCAAAAGCTGATATGAGTGGGTTTATCTAAGGGAATCTAACCCATTTTTGCGCACACCTCCACTTGGAGGTGACGCATGCCCCAATGGCAAAAAAATGATATTAACCGCAGATAATTTTGAAACAGCGAATGGTTTACATCTGCGATTTAGAGAGTTTCTAAAAGACTGCCAAGAATGCTCACTACAAAATCAATACATGAAACGAGAAGTTGAAAAATAAGACTGCCAAATATCTTCATTAATAGAAGGCAAAAGAAAAGTCACGCATTTAGATAAAATGAAAAAAGTTATTGATAGCGAGGAAGGTAAAAGGCTTTAGAGTAAATGGATGTATACAATCGGCAGGTTTTTGCTCCTGCAAAACCTGTATCTCCATCATCCGTGACGGTCAACCCGTTTTTGGCAATATTTGAATCAATAAACGACTAGATAAGTTAACCCTTAGAGGCCAAAAAAAAGTGACGGCACAGTTGCCGATACGCGCTCCTGCTGTATCGGCATTCACTACATCCTTGTCACTTGCAGCTGTATTATATGGTTCATAACGTTGAGAAACTGTGGAAATCAGCTTAACAAGTAAATGGCTTAAAAGAGTATCGAGTGCGCAATAAAAGAGATGCTTGGTATAAATAATGTACGATTTTGGAGTTTTGATGATTGATGTTTTGGTTTACCATAATTTTTAAATTGTAATGAAATTTTAAAAAAATAGAAGGCGAGGTAAGAGTTTGGATTTTTGGCTAATTTTCTACAGCCTCGTTAGGCTCTATATTCACAGAGATCTATTTCTAAGATAAGGTTTACATGTCAAATTTCCAGAAGAAAATTCAAAAAGGTGTAAAGTGGCTTTTTAAATTTAAAGTCTTTGCTTTGTTGTTTAAATGGATTGCGAAAGATGCTAGAAATCAGAATAGATTCCTGATTTGGTTCAATATATTTAATATAAGTCTGATCATTACAGCAATTATCAGCCCATGGATATTTATTGTTTGGGTGCTGGTGGTACCGACACTGTTATTTCAAAGTAGCCCTTTAGCTCCTCTTGCAAACCTTCTGATAATGGTTCGGGAGCGTACGATTGGCTTTGCAGGGTTTGTAATAACGGTCTTTTTTATGATGCTTGTCTATATCTGCCTATTCGCGTGCCTATATATGGCATTCGGAGTGGTAGAGGGTAACGATAAGAAAGTAATTACTGGGTTATGGGAACACATTTATTTCAGTGTAGTAACATTTACAACATTAGGTTATGGCAACTTTGTTCCTGCAAATACTGCAGCCGAAGTAATTGCTGCTTTTGAAGCTATTATTGGTTTCGCTATATTTGCGTTATTAATTGGTGTAGCTTCTGCAGTCGCGCTACAGAAAGAAAAAATCGATGAAGAGTAGGCAATATGTTACATGCGGGTAAGTTGCACGCAGGGCAGCCTAACAAAAACATCTTGAATGACCTATTTTACGTCGCTTGATAAAGACCAAATAGCACAAAACAGGCGCCAAATGTAGGCGTTAGATCAAATCGCAGAAAATCATACTACGGATAATGTTATGCAAGATGGATCACAGAAAGACCGAGAACTATTTGAATCTGCTATTCGGGCTCTAGAGTCCGAAATTGCAAATATTGGCATCCACCTAACCATAGATGCCGAGGCACGACGTGCGTATTCGAAGCAGATACTTGCCATGTCATCTGAGCTTAGGTTAAGTGCAAATTCTGGAAAAATAAGCTGGTCTGCGGCTGCGTCTCAAGCACAAGAAGCAAGAAACTCAATAATGGAGGTGATCAGATCTAGAAGTACACCTGTTGGCTTAGCTATGGCCCAGCAACTCAAAAGAGAAGGGAAAACATTGAATGAGCTTGTTGCAAGAAAAATACAGCAGCTTTATGGAAAAAATGTAACATTTGATTTGCTTTCTAAAGCTCAAAAAAATAATGTTTATTCTGAAATAGTGAAATCAGCTGGAAAGTCTAATCCAAAAGTTACTGTCACAATGAAGAGGCTATCGCATGCCGGTAGGGGGCTATTGTTTTTATCCATTACTTTATCCGTGTACACAGTGGCTACAGCAGAAAACAAGTTTGATGCAGCAGGAAAGGAAATAGCTATAACGGGAGCTGGTATAGGTGGCGGTATTACTGGTGGAGCAGCCGCAGGTTTGGCTTGTGGGCCAGGAGCACCGGTTTGTGTCACTGTCGGTGCATTTGTTGGTGGTGCTCTGGCAGCTTTCGGCGTAAGCATGTTCTGGTAATATATTATGAATATTTTAAGTGATCATGAGTTCAGCACAAAGCTAGTTTCATCTGATAAAAGCTGTATATTTCTGAGTGGTACGCAGACGCATAAAAATATTGAGGGCGCTTATCTGGAACTTTGTGTGAAAATAGATGAAAGGTTTATTGTCTTCATGACAGATGATATCCCCAGTGAGGATATGCTTCATATTCATCTCCTAGATAAAAACCTTAATGTCATTGATTCAGCGACAATTGGTGGAATGTATTCAACTGGCTCTTTTGAAAACTACAATTTACAAGAACCCAATAAAATAACATTTAACTTTATTGGTGGAAATGAATGGGTAGTGGAGCTATTAAAAAATAAAGAGTTCCGGCTTCCGTTTATTTTCTCACCTAAAGGGGTGTATAGGAAAAGCTTATTCAATCAGCACTTTAAGCTGCATGGCAACCCTAGCGCAGAGGTAGAAAGTAAGTGATCTAACAAGTAAAGTCATAGCGACCCATAGGCGTCACAAAAACAGCACAAATAAGTCGGGGGCATCCATAAATTTTTTCCATAACATATCATGCTTAACATAAGTTAAAATTTATGGATGTCCCTGAGTATTGCTGAGTATTTGTCCCTGAGTATTGTCTTTATTAAATCATAAGGTTTTAAAATGAAAAAGTACGATAGACACACATGCGAATATCAGCCAAAGGATGTTATTGTGGAATACAGTTGCGATACGCTCCACGAAAACTTCACTTGGCAAGTAATATATCATCGAAAGGCATCAGAAGAGGATTTGGAAAATAATCACTATTTAGAGACTGTCGGAGAAGAACTATGGTCGCTTGTAGCTGAAATAAATAATTGCCCATATTGTGGGTTAAGTTTAAGAAAGCAGAAAATTGATAATGGAGAATACATACTTATTGATTCTACCATGGGTTCTTTACGTGTTTTATAATATTTAACAAGGTTGTCAATCAGAAATTTCTTACTGTGTTTCATTCTGCTGTGCCCTCGTAATTTTACAAAAAAAAAAATAGAAAAAAAATAGGACATCCATAAATTTGACAGTGTTTGAATCATGATCTAAACCTAAGTCATGACTCAATCTCGCACCCAACAAGTTTCCCTCGAAGATACGCCATTTTATCATTGCTATGTACGGTGCGTACGCCGTGCATTTTTATGTGGCAGTGATAAAAGCACAGGTGAAAACTATGATCATCGTAAGCAGTGGATTGTCTCGCGCTTACGGTTTTTGTCGTATGTGTACGCTATAGATGTGTGTGCTTACGCCGTGATGGATAACCATTATCATGTTGTTTTACATGTGGATAAGCAGCGTGCCTTAGATTGGTCATATGCAGAAGTCGCCGAGCGTTGGATGCAGTTATACTCTGGTGATATGTTGGTTGATCGCTGGTTTGCT
>CAKZUG010000080.1 GCA_937920545.1 uncultured Saccharophagus sp. | reverse complement strand
GGGCGGTCACAAGGTTCGATTTCGCGTGAAATAAAACGTAACAAGGGCCTGCGCGGTTATCGTTATCAGCAAGCTGATACTTTAGCTCAATGTCGTCATACTGAAAAAAACAAAGCGATAATAAAATATGGATGTCCTATGTTTCTATGTTTCTATGTTTATATTGGTCTCGCTGTGCAGTTTAATGTCACGTGGAGTGATTCAGGTTTTCAGCTGTCTACTGCTTTTGGTGCGGGGCTTGGTTTGAAAGCAAATGTCGTTGATTTTGGGTATTCAAAAGATTTGTAGAGGTTCTTTAAGATGAGTAAAGCTGTTGCTGGATATTTATTATTTGCTTTAATTTTTTTAGCTCTATTTGTATACCTCTGGTACTTTAGATGCCTACAAAGTTTGTCCTCAAGGATGGAAGAACAACATGCAGAGGAGTGGAAGTCATTAGGTAACCCAAGCCTCAATAAATCGATGAGTTTATCTGGTGCAAGATCTTTGCTGCAGTTTGTTTGGTCTAGGGGGTATGATTCTTTTGAGGATAGGGATTTGATAGCTCTGGGCAATAAAACTAGATTTTTATTGTTGACAGGTATTTTTATTTTTGTAATATTTTTAATTATTCTTGTAAAAAAAATAGGACATCCATAAATTTGACAGCAGCTGAGTCATGATCTAAACCTAAGTCATGACTCAATCTCGCAGCCAACAAGTTTCCCTCGAAGATACGCCGCTTTATCCCTTCACATTATCCACCCATATTACAACGCTTAGGCGTTGATCAAAAAACATGGTTGCAAAACGTGACCCGTTTTGAAAAACGATTTGGCCGCGCAGCGGGCAAAGCCGATAAAGTCATTGAATACGCTAAACGTTTAAAAAGTGAGGGGAATTTGGGTAAGTGGTGTAAGGGTATTTACTCTATGACAACCTGTTAGGCGATGCTATATATTCATTAAGGATTAAAAAACACGTTAATAATTCTATTGGCGTTACATTAAATTTCACTTAGTTAACACTCATATTCCTATCATTTACATAAAAAATATAGTGTCGATATATTTCTATTATTTTATATTTTATTTCAGGAAATGAGGGCGCGCGTTAACGATTTTTTATACGACAATTTTAGTTTGGAAATGTACTGCTATCATTGCGATATACGAGACATCGGTGTGATCTACGCGCAGGAAAGCCTTGAGTTTCTGCAAGGTCGTTCACGTCCTAAGTATCAAGTAAATGATTTAAGCTCTCCCCCAGTAGATGCCAATTGCTATATGCCCGGCGGTTGCGGGGAATATTGTGATTGTTGGGATAAAAAATCAGGATAGCCATAAATTTTTTATTAAATGAAGCTGAATTATTAACATGTATGAAGTGTGTTGATTTAAGTCCCTATCCGCGCACCCAAATAATATAAGTAAAGTAGTAGAGTCATACATTTTTACCTGATATTTAACTGGATTTTCTATTTGCAGAATAAAAAAATGAATGTCACTTCTTTGTCACTTCTTTGTCACTTTTTCCTTTCTTTTTATTTGTAAAAATGAAACTAGGTGAAATGAAGAATATAAGTATTATTAAAATAAATAATGCTTATATTCCTTAATAAAAATTTAAGTGGTGTTTGTGTGCTTTTTATTAACGTGAAATAACTTACGTTATAATAAACCCTACATTGTCAATTTGACCGCGTGCGCCATAGGTTGGGTTGTAAAAAATGGCGTTTCCAATGGCTTCTTCTGATGATAAGTATTGTAACCCGCCATCAGGGTCAAGAATTACAAATAAGGTAGGGTCTGTGCGTGTTGGGCCAACGCATACAACAAAATGGCCACCACCGCCTTCCCAATTAAAGCCTAAAATAGCGGGGTGGTTACGTGATGCTTTACGTAAGTTCTGAATACCATGTACAAAGCGTGCGCTGGGTATAGCCAGCGGTTGTTTTTTAACTGCTGGCATAATTAGGCGCTCAAGAGTGCCGTAATTACGCCATATATGGTCTGTATTATGTGCAGATTGTATGAGTGATAGGCCAGTATGAGTTGTATTATTGTGCTGCATACCCACTGCACCACGAATCACTTCTTCACCAATTTTTTTATTGTGTATGAGTTCTTTTGTGATTTTTACTGATGTAGGCCCACAAGACATGCCGCGTTGTTGTTGTGAAAAAACCCAATGTCGTCCGTCTATATCTTTCGCTCTGTAAATCATATTGCCTGGCATTTTTAATGTCCGCCTTATTATAGTGAGGTAGTGTTAAGTGTGGTGGTAACTGAGTATGCCACAGGATAATGGCGTGCTTTATAGTAGTACGGCGTCATTACAAAAGGTAGGAGTATCGATAATATTGGCGTTAAAATTTACAATAACGTGGGTTTTACTGTTTTTTCATTCTGTTTGGTTTTTTGGTGTTCGACTGGTTAACTCTTTATGCATTTAGGTGTTAAGAAGTACGGGGTGGGTTGATCTTAACTATTTGTTATAACTTTTGTTTACTTACAGTAAGTTACTTATAGACATTATACTATTTCCTATTTTTTCAGTTTTTTATTTTCTATACATATCAATAGCTTAGCGGTGATGCAATATTTTTTTTTCTAATTCAGAATTAATTGTTTATTTTACGTATTGAGTTTGGCATGATGATGGTCGTCCAAAAAGGATGAACTAGACGACATTTACATAAAATAATAATTACGAGGTTCACAAAATGAAAAAAATAATTAGCACAATGGCCGTACTTTCACTATTTTCACTGTCATCTTTGAGTCAGGCAACACCGTTATATAAAGAAGATTTCTCTAATGCGCCAGCAAGCATTTGGAATGAGACTAATATGCGTTGGGTGAAGAGTTCTAAACAATTGCGTATTGATTACAACCTTTATAGCAATGGCGGTCGAACGGGATCTTTTCCAAAAATTGTGCGAGATGTGGTTTTTTCACGTGCTAATGAGGCAACGTTAAAATATAAAATTAATTTAGATAAAAACTATACAACAAATACTGGTGGTAAGTTCTTTGGGTTGGGGCCAAGAAAGCAAGTAACTGGTTGCCGCGATATTACTAATAATGGTTGGAGTGCTCGTGTTGGTATACGTAATAAAACACCTCAGCTGTATATTTATGATCAAAGCAAGTCTAACGGTGATTGCGGTGAAATTATCAAGGCTTCGTCTCCACTGAAGAGTAATAAATGGTATGATATTTCGTTGTATGTGAAACTAAACAGTAAGGGCAATAAAAGTGATGCCCAAGCTATTTTATATGTAGATGGAAAAGAAGTTGCCAGAAAAACAGGTTTTAAATTTTACGACGGTACTAATCGTAGTGCTCCTGTAGAAACTAAAATACAAAAATTATTACTTCATACTTTCTTAGGGTCAATTAATAACTCAAAAGGTGGCGTTAAAGATTCGGGAACAATTAGGTATGATGATTTTGAAGTGGTAAGAGGTAAGCACCCATAGTTTTTTATGGATTTAATCGCTAATTTTTTACGATAACGTTATTTAATATGGCCTCTTTATGAGGCCATTTTTAGTGGATAGATCAGAAGTTGGTGAGGGCTAATATGCTGTTATGACGCCGTCGATCATGCCATCAGTTAGTAGTGGTCTTGTAAGCTCTTTAAGCTAGATAGTGCGGTTAATCTATTTTCTATGCTTTGTTGGCTATCATTAGCAACGGTGGTGAGTGTTCTTGTTACGTTGTTTTTTTGCTGTGAATCCAACTCTATGCCGTAATCGTTGAGCTGTAAATCGAGTATCACTAAGCCTTCATACATTTCATCATTTATGCCTGATGTAATCATTTGGTTTGTCCGTGTCATTATTTCTGGCGCCCCTGGATTAACTTTCAATAAGGCGCGCATAGCCAAGCCTTTTGTTTGGCTGTTTTGTGCTGAATCAGCAACAAAAAGTAGGTCATTAAGTGCCGTGCTGGCTAACTGTTGAGTTTCTTCTGAGTTGAGTACGCCAACAACACGTTGAATCACTTCTTCATTTTGTTCGGTTTGTAAAAGTTGCTGTATGAGATGTTCTTGCTCTTGCTTGTTGTCTAAAGTGACAATTAAATTAACGCTGTCGGCACGATCAATAGAGCGTTCAGATTCTATTAGTGTGTAAATAGCAGAGGCTTTCGCATCGTTAGTTGCGTTATGTAATGCCTGTAGTAAAAATATACGTTGGTCAGATAGCGATAATGTTTGTAATTTATTTAGGACGTTTTCGAGTAGTTCTGGGCTATTACTTATGTCATTACCGGCATCTTCAGCCGATAAATCATATATAGCAAGGCTATATTCATCACTGAAAGTGTGTGTTGTTAACGCTTGCCAGTGATGAATGATGTGGTTTGTGGGTATGGGGTTAGATGGCTGAGCTGTATTTACTTTTGCCGTTTTTATTTGTGATACTTTGTTTGATGTTGTATCTGAAATAGTACTGTGGTCTGTTTGGTTTTGTGGCAGGTACTGGCTTGTACTTTCACTATTAAGTAGGTGAAAAGCTATCGCTGAACAGATGACTCCTAGAAAAAAAAATACTATATTGGGTGCGAAATGTTTCATAAAAAACTCGATTTAAGGGTGCTTAAAGTGATATATGGTGATTGCTCGGCTTTGATCTAGGGAATCTCTGATTAACCTCGCGGCATCTCTGGCTTTCAGAAAGTTTTCCTGTTTAGGCGGCTGAGAAAGGCGGGCTCGTTGCCCTTTGAGCGAAGTCAACGCAGACAGGCCCCTAGTGCTTGAGAGTTTTCTGAAAGCCCCGAAGGGCGTGCTCTAGGTCACGCAGAGACGCTACGAGGTTAATCAGAGGTTCCTTAGCTGAAAAGCGTTTTTTACATTAGATTGTCTGGCTTAAGCGGGTATAAACCGCTAAAGGTTTATGTGAATTTTAGCGGTTTATACTTTATTTTAATTTTACTCAACGTTTATTTAACGTTAATAGCCAACTATTTAACTTACTGGCTATTAGCGACATTTCGGTCAAGCCGAGAAAAGTTGTTGCCAAATTGCTCAACAGTGGCCGATCGTGTTTTATCCCACTCGTTAATACTGACACCCATTGTTCTAGATTGAAATCGGCGTTTGCCTTTCGTGCCGCTTATTTTATTTTTTGTGACTGTAATTGAGCCTATGGTGCCTGCAATGAGTACGCCTTGGTAAACGTTACCAAAAAATCCTGATGCATTTTTTTCCCCATAAATTTCATGACCTAAATTTGTAATTTTATTATTTTTAATCAGCACGTCTTGTGCGCGATACATAGAGATACCGCGTACGGTATTGGTTATATCGTTATTGATGACTTTAACATTGGTTGCAACACGGCCGGTAGAATTGTTCGTTACGCCAATCGCGCCAATACTATTACGAATTGTGTTATTGCTAAAGACTAAGTTATCTGCACCGCGCTTTGATGTTAAGCCATAGCAAGATGAGTGGGAGGTGTTATTTCGGTAGGTGTAATTATCTCCTAGCTGGCCTTTATTTCCGCCTGATGTAAGGTAAATGCCAGCGTCTCTTACGCCTGTAAAGGTGTTGTTTTTAACTAAGACAGAAGTTCCGCCCGTTAATAATATGCCGCTGTCACCACCGCCTTCGTAACAGCTTTTATACTTCCCTGAGGTGGCTTTGACATGTATGTCTTCAATAACCACTTTACCCAGTTTATTTTGATTTTCAGATTGAATTACGCCGCGTATAGATAGAGCGTCAGCTGTTAGCTTGGAGCTGACTCTACCTGTTGTGCTTTTTGGTTTTGGAACAACTTGAGATACTTTGGCGTCTATCATATTAAAAAAACCGCCTGTCCATTCAACGTCGGCTTTAGATTTACGGGCTCCACATTTTGATGATTCGTTAGCGCTTGCATCAATACTGAACATGTCGCCATCTAGCGATTTAGTCGCAATAAATCTAGCGCCTGTGGCGTTTACTTTTATATCTTTTCTTAAGTGAATGCGAATGTCCGCACCAATGCGGTACGTGCCTGTAATACGCAAAGGTTTGCCAGAGTTGGAGGCTTGTTGCAGTGCTTTTTTAAGTTTAGCGACGCTACCCTTTGGATTGGTTGGTGCTTTATTGCAGTCGGCATAGGCAAAATAGGGGGCAGATATAAAGCTCATGGCGAGTATGTGTAGGCTCAGTTTTTTAATGGTTATCATGGTGTTCCTTGCGACGTAATATAGTTTATAAAACCATTATCCTTGGTGTGCAATCATCCATTGGTTGTGTTTTTTTGATCAAGAATGTGCTTCTTCTGATTCAAAAGTCGCATTAGTCTACTTTATCTTATGGTTATAATAAATACGATATATATGTCTAAAATGAATTTAAGCTTGATTTTGTTGTTTTAAGTGACTTTATTTTTAATGAAATTTTTGCTGTTAATTTCCATGATTCTTATTGATTTATAATGATCTATATTGGGTGATATTGATTTGTTATGTTTGTAGCGAGGGTAGTTTTAGTTTTAGTTTTTGCCTTAAGATATATTCTAGGCGCTTTTTGTGACTACCTATTAAAGGCATGCCGTTTATTTTTTTTATGCTTACATCAAAATCTTGCCACTCTTGTTCGCTAAGGGGTTTGATTTTTGCTTTGGCAATCAGTGCTTGTACAAAATTAAGATTTAGGCCGACATGATTGGGCAGTTCCTGAATCACTTTTTTAAAGTGAGAGCTGGCCTTATGCCATTTTTTTTGATCGTATAGTGCAATACCTTCTTGGTTAAGCTTAGCGGCAAATTGTATGCCTTCTTTTGTGAGGGGTTCCCGAAGGTAGCGGTCTATTTGAACGGCGCTTTTTGTATCGGTGTGAATACTTGCTAACTCTAGGAGGAGTTTTTCTCCTGCGTGGTATTCGCCTTGGCTAATTAAAGCTTGCGCGCACTCGATACAAAAATTCATATCGGCATGAAATAACGTGTTGTTATGCAGTTGTGGCAGGATACTCTTAGCGTGTTGAAGGGCTTCGTTGCTGGCTTGAGTATGGCCATGAAAGGCTTGATGTTCGGCATTTAATAGGTGCGCACGTAATGGGATAAGTAATTGATTTGGGTACTTTTTTTTTGCTTGTGCCACTGCGTTTTTAGACGCTTGTATGTACTCCTTTGCCTGTTCGCTACTGGCATGTTTACTTAGCTGCATACAAATGGTGCTAAAACTGAGGCTATCTTCAAAGGTTTCTTTGTATGAGTTTTTAGCCAATTTAAGTGCAGCTTTATAAGCATGAAAAGCGCTATGTTCATCACCCAGTTCTGCACTAATTTGCGCTAATTTTTTTTGTCTTTCGTAGGCGTTGGGTGTTAGTTTTATTGCTTGGTTAAGTAAGTATTGAGCTTGAATTTTTTCGTGTTTTTGCGCCAAAATATCAGCGAGTAATTCAAAACCGTTTACGCAAAGTGGATTAGCGTCAATGATGGTCTCTGCTTGGTGTTGTGCTGTTTCTATATCGTTGAGGGCGTAATGGCATTTGGCGAGCCCAACTTTTGCCCAAATGGGCGATTTAGTTTTAAGGACCGCTAAGTAGGTGCGTTTAGCGTCTTGGATATTATGCGTTTGAAAATACAGCTCGCTTAGTTGTTTTAAAATATCGAGTTTGTACTCATCGTGTACAGCGAGCAACTGCTTGCATGTTTGAATCGCTTGCTGGGTATTTTGCTCATCTAGTGCATCATAGATGGCTTGCAGGCTGTGTTTTTTTACGACGCAATGGTTCAGTCGTTGTCGTATGTGCTCTTCACTGAGCGGTTTTCTGAGGTATTCGTCGGGTTGGTATTCGAGCGTATGTAAAACTTGTTCAATAGTGGTGTTGTCCGTTAATAGAATATAAATAGCCGTATTGCTCAGTAATTTATGAAAGCGTAGTTCTTCTATTAATTGTTGGCCGTTTTTATCGCTGCCTAAGTCATGCTCAGAGATAATCATATTGTACGGTAGCTTTTCGCAGTGCTCTATAGCCTCTAATGCGTTGGCGCACATATCAATATTATTAGCGCCACACTGTAATAGGTGCTTTTTCAGTGCGGTACGCTCTTCTGGGTGTGGATTCACAATCAGAACGTTTTTCTCGGCGTATAACTTGGCAAGTTCAATTTGCTTCATGGTGTGTTTAATAGGCTCTAAAGATAACGGTATTGGGCTTTATCTAAAGTGTAGCTTAAATGCTCGCCTTTTAGCGTGCATGTCATTCACGTGCGTGCCGGTTGATAAACCGACCTGCAATTTTGGGTAGAGTTTCTTTTGATTGCCTGCGTTGTCTGGTAGAATTCGCGCCATTCTTACTTTTGGGCAAACTAAGCTTATGAATTGGGCAGACTGGGCAATTATTGCAATAATTGCAATATCGAGTCTTATTAGTATTAAGCGTGGCTTTATTAAAGAAGCACTATCACTGATTGTCTGGGTGGTTGCTTTTTTTGTTGCGCTAACGTTTAAAACGCCTTTTTCTCTCTTATTGGTTGATCATATACACACTCCTTCTGTGCGAGACCTTGTTGCATACGGCGTATTATTTGCTGCCACATTAATAGTGGGCGCGTTAGTGAATTTTTTGCTAGGCGAGTTAGTCCGTATGACAGGTTTATCGGGCACAGATAGGTTGTTTGGTATGATTTTTGGCTGTTTGCGCGGTTTTTTGATTGTAATGGCCGCGTTAGTATTTGTACCCAGTATTTTACCTGTCGACCAAGATCCTTGGTGGCAAGAGTCGGTTTTAATACCGCAGTTACTCGAATTTGAAGGCCGCTTTAAGCTTTTATATGGCCAGATATCATCATTTATTATGCAGTTTTTAAATTAGTTTTTTTGAGGCTTTAAAGCTATGTGCGGAATCGTAGGTATTGTGGGTAAAAGTGACGTGAATTTAGCGTTATATGATGCGTTAACCATGTTGCAGCACCGTGGGCAAGATGCAGCAGGGATAATGACATGCGACAATGGAAAGCTCGCACAACAAAAAGCCGTTGGTTTGGTAAAAGACGTGTTTCGCACGCGCCACATGCAGCGTTTGACAGGCAATATGGGGATTGGCCACGTGCGTTACCCTACAGCCGGTGCCTCTGGGCCAGCATTGGCACAGCCTTTTTACGTTAACTCACCGTACGGTATTGCGCTTGCCCATAACGGCAACCTAACCAATACCGAAAAAGTGAGCCAAGATATTTTTAAAGATGACTTGCGTCATGTGAATACCGATTCTGATTCAGAAGTACTGCTCAACGTGTTTGCGCACGAGCTGGCAGTGCAAGGTAAGTTAAAAGCGCAAGCGTCTGATATTTTTGCTGCCGTTGAAGGTGTACATAAACGTGTGCAGGGCGGTTATGCCGTTGTTGCAATGATTCCTAATTACGGTGTGATTGGTTTTCGCGACACAATGGGTATTCGCCCACTTGTTTTTGGTGAGCGTAAAACCGAAAGTGGCACCGAGTATATGATTGCCTCTGAGAGTGTATCGCTTGATGTGTTAGGTTTTACATTGATTCGCGATGTGGCACCCGGTGAAGCAATATACGTGACCGTAGACGGCAAACTGCATACCCAACAATGCGCCGAAAACCCGGTGCTTCGCCCTTGTATTTTTGAGCATGTTTACTTTGCCCGCCCCGACTCGATTATGGACGGCATATCGGTGTACAAAGCGCGTTTACGCCAAGGCGAAAAGCTGGCCGAAAAACTATTGCGTGAACGCCCCGATCACGATATTGAGGTGGTCATTCCTATTCCTGATAGTAGCCGTGTAGCCGGCCAAGCCATGGCGCACACTTTGGGTGTGAAGTTTCGCGAAGGGTTAGTCAAAAACCGCTACATTGGCCGTACCTTTATTATGCCTGGTCAACAGCAGCGTAAAAAATCGGTGCGTCAAAAGCTCAACCCTATCGGCTTAGAATTTAAAGGCAAAAATGTCTTGCTGGTGGATGACTCTATTGTGCGTGGCACAACGTGTCAGCAAATTATCCAAATGGCACGTGATGCCGGTGCGGCAAAAGTGTATTTTGCCTCTGCTGCCCCTGCGGTGAAGTATCCTAATGTATATGGTATAGATATGCCCACGTCGGCTGAGCTGATTGCGCATGGCCGTACAAATGATGAAATCTGTACAGAGATTGGCGCAGATTGGTTAATTTACCAAGACCTAGACGATCTGACCTCGGCCTCGGGCGAAGGTAACCCTGCGATAGAATCGTTTGAATGTGCGGTGTTTAACGGCGAATACGCGACAAAAGAAGTCGATACCGCTTACCTTGCCAATCTCGAATCAAAACGTGGTGAATCATCAAAAGTAGTGAATCTAAACCAAGGTAATAACGCCATGGTGGGTATTCACAACGATAATTAAAAAACTAAGAGCGTTAAAAAGAGCGTTAAATAGAACTATTAAAGGACAGCTATGAGCGACCATTCAGCACCGCCCAACCCTTTAGATGGTCTCGCATTAGAAACCTTGGCTGTGCGTGCGGGTCATCATCGCACAGAGCAAGGTGAACATAGCGAGCCAATTTTTACCACATCGAGTTATGTGTTTGATTCGGCTGAGCAAGCGGCTGCGCGTTTTTCGGGTGAAGAAGCGGGTAATGTTTACTCGCGTTATACCAACCCGACTGTGCGTATTTTTGAAGAGCGTATTGCGGCGTTAGAAGGTGGCGACGATGCCGTGGCAACCGCAAGCGGTATGTCGGCTATTTTAAGCACCTGCATGGCGCTACTGGCGTCTGGTGATAAAATCGTATGCTCTAAAAGTGTGTTTGGTACAACGACCGTGCTATTTACCAAATACATGAAAAAGTTTGGTGTGGATGTCGAGTTTGTTACGTTGACCGATATAAGCGCATGGGAAAACGCCGTGTGCAGCAAGACAAAATTGTTGTTTGCTGAAACGCCGTCTAACCCGTTGTGTGATATTGCCGATATTCAAGCGCTAAAAAAAGTCGCGCAAAGTTGCGATGCCTTATTGGTGATTGATAATTGCTTTTGCACGCCCGCATTGCAAACCCCTATCGCATTAGGTGCCGATTTGATTATTCACTCGGCTACTAAATACCTAGACGGCCAAGGCCGTTGTATGGGCGGGGCAGTGGTTGGCTCGTTTGCGTTAATGGACGAAGTGCGTGGTTTTTTACGCAGTTGCGGCCCCACCATGAGCCCTTTTAACGCTTGGGTCTGCCTCAAAGGCTTAGAAACGCTCGCGATTCGTATGCAGGCTCATAGCCAAAATGCCATGGCGTTGGCCACATGGTTAGATGCGCAAGAGTCTGTCGAGACGGTTTTTTATGGCGGTTTAACCGATCACCCCAATCATGCATTGGCGGCCAAGCAGCAAAGTGCTTTTGGCGGTGTCTTATCGTTTAAAGTAAAAGGCGGCAAAGCCGAGGCATGGCAAGTCATTAACCACACGCAGTTTTTATCTATTACGGCTAATTTGGGTGATACCAAAACCACTATTTGTCACCCCGCAACGACAACGCATGGTCGTTTAAGCGATGAAGACAAAAAGCAGGCAGGTATTACCGATAACCTTGTACGTGTGTCCGTGGGGCT
Source organism: uncultured Saccharophagus sp. (assembly GCA_937920545.1). Lineage (GTDB taxonomy): Bacteria > Pseudomonadota > Gammaproteobacteria > Pseudomonadales > Cellvibrionaceae > Saccharophagus. Next base: position 581 of record CAKZUG010000080.1, on the reverse strand, counting down.
TGAAAATATTCATGATATTCAACATGATTTACAACGCGGGTTATCCCTTATCTAGGCGCATTAAGCGCCTTTTTTATGTCGGTTACTTTTTGAACGAACAGTAAGGTTTATCTATGACACAGGTTTTTAACCATTTTAATTTAAAAACATTACGTGGCGATATTTTTGGTGGCGTAACAGCGGCCATTGTTTCTTTACCGTTAGCGTTAGCCTTTGGTGTGGCATCGGGCGCTGGTGCCGAGGCGGGTTTGTACGGCGCGATATTAGTCGGGTTTTTTGCCGCCGTATTTGGTGGCAGCCCAACGCTTATTTCTGAGCCTACTGGCCCCATGACCGTTGTGATGACCGCCGTATTAACCTCTATGATTGCCGCCAACCCCGAAAACGGTTTAGCCATGGCGTTCACGGTGGTGATTATTGCGGGGGTGTTCCAAATTATTTTGGGTATGTTTAAGCTAGGTAAGTACATTACCCTGATGCCATACAGTGTGATATCGGGCTTTATGTCGGGTATTGGGGTGATTCTTATTATCTTACAGCTTGCGCCGTTTTTAGGGTTCCCCAACCCGACTGGCGGTGTG
>CAKZUG010000079.1 GCA_937920545.1 uncultured Saccharophagus sp. | reverse complement strand
TGAAAGAGTCAGATGCAAGCAATAATACCTTTGCTTACACGCTTGCTCGACACCACCTAATTTCTGCTAAGCAATGTTATGCGCAACTTGAGCCATTAGTCAGAATAGGGTTGGCAGCTAAATATGACATCAATGGCGAGCATAATGGTATTGGTTTACCCACAACGCATCGCTCTTTAAGGTATCTCACACCTGAAGACAACCGTACCTACGGTAAGCTAGTTAACGATGAAAAAGAGCGTGTCTCATTTAGTATTATGAAAAAATTAGGTGCGCAATGGCATGTTGGCCATCACTCGTTTGCATATCCTACATCGTTTGAAGAAGAAAAAGAAAACTCATCATCTGAAGAGATATGGGGGGATGAAATTGATGAGAAAAAAACAGCGGGTCACCCTACATCATATGATGCTAAAGTTATTGGCATGTTAATTGATTTGATGCTTTCATTGATTTTTTCTGATCAGCCCGTATGTGAAGAACTAAAAGATCAAAGCGATAAAATTCAAAAAAAATTAAAAGAAATCAGTAAAGTAATAAAAGATGATCTTGAAAAATTCAGCAAAGATCCAACACAATCTACATTTTTTGTATCAAAAAGAGCGTGGGATTATGCCAACCAGTTAGCAGGTTCTAACCTTGAATCTAAAAATGCTAAAAACAAAAATGTTGGCAGTGTAAATAAAGGCCAAACAAAAAATAAAACGGATCGAAATGCTGGTCTTCAATTTTAATACTGTATTAATTTAAAATGGGTGATGTAATGTATTGGGTACTAAAAGAAAACGATGCCGTCAGAGATTATGCCTCTACAGCACATGTACCAGAAGGCATTAATATGCTTGAATGGTTTTCGGGTAAATCTATTCCCTCTTCTCGCGAGCCGGTTAAAATGACGTTAACGGCTGGGAGCGGCAGTTATCGCGGTGATATTATGGGCGGAATATTGCCCTTGTTCCATAAAGACCTATTGCTTATGCTACAAGACTTTGGTGTTGATAATATTCAATATCGCCCCGTTGATTTATTAGACCCAGATACCAATGAATTCGAGTATGGCTACTTTTTGATAAATATTGTCGGGTTAATAAAGGCCGTGAAGCATTACGATTATAATGTGAAGCCACTGGATAGACCTACCTCGTTAGAAAAATTTACCATTGACCCCAAAAAAACAGGCGGCGCGGCTATTTTTCGTTTAGCTGAATCACCAAGGTTAATCATTATTAATGATGAATTAAAAAATCATCTTGTTGATAGCAATATTACCGGTGTTATTTTATGTGAAACACAAGAGTATACCGTTTTATAATAACTGCAACGGCCTCCATATAACCTTGAAAGTATATGCAAAATATCAAAAATTTATGATTCGAATCATAAGTTGATTAAAGTTTTGACTTTAAAACCGTCTTAAAAAGTCTTCTCTATAAGAAGACTAAAAAGAAGACTAAAAAGAAGACCGATCAGTACACTGCTCACGCTTATATATTAACAAGCCACAAAGAAAGAATACCTTTGGGTATGAGGCCATCGGAGGCAGGATGCCGACGCAGAGCGTATAGGGATATATTGACAGCGTGCATCATACTCAAGGGTATTCTTTCCAACTGTTTCAGTAGCATACGCTAAATAAAGCTTTTATTTTAAAAGGTTGCTTTACACGGGGTGCTGATTTTTAGTGGTCCGGTAGTCACTGTATTTTTTGTAAAATTTGACATGTATTAAGTTGCAACGCAAAGGTAACTCAGTTTGACCTAGGGAGCCTCTGATTAAACTCGTGGTATTTCTGGCTTTCAGAAAGTCTTCCTGTTTAGGCGGCTAAGAAAGGCGGGCTGGTTGCCCTTTGTGCGAAGTCAACGCAGACAGCTTCCCTAGTGCTGGAGAGTAGTACTTGAGAGTAGTGCTTGAGCGCTTTCTGAAAGCCCCAAAGGGCGCGGCCTAGAGCAGTCACTTGCGTTGCTATCATTTTGATAAGGGCTACGAGTCATTTTTGCTAAGGGCTACGGCCATTAGCGGCAAAAGACGCCTAGCCATTAACCGCTCTAGGTCACGCAGAGACGCTACGAGGTTAATCTGAGGCTCTCTAGGGCTGACAGTAGTTCTGTTCTTGTGGTTTTATGAGAAAAATAATGAAATACTCATTCGCATGATATGGCCCTTCAAAAGTATCTCGCACACTAATGACTATTTTTCGCGCATCAAGCACACGCTAAATGCCATGTTTTTAACCATTTGACTGTTGAATGACTATGATTTTTAACGTTTCAGATTTAAATGCCCAAGAAAAGTATCGTCTTTTAACGGGCGGTGTTACCCCAAGGCCCATTGCCTGGATAAGTACACGCTCGGCTAATAATGTTGATAACTTAGCGCCTTACTCTTTTTTTACCGTGGCTAGCTGTAACCCCCCCGTGTTGCTATACACACAAGTAACCCCGCAAAGCGGTGCTGATAAAGATACCCTGAACAACCTAATTGAAACCGGCGAGTGCGTGGTCAATATGGTTAATACCGCTTTATTAGAAAAAATGAACATGACCAGTGCCAGCCTTTGTGCAAGCGAAAGCGAATTTACTTTCGCCCAAGTCAAGAGTTGTGCAAGTGAAGCCGTCGAGCCATTATCGGTAGAAGCCTCACCCGTACGTTATGAATGTACATTAAGAGAGGTGGTTCCGGTAGGTGATCTAACCACTGGTGCAAAGCTTATACTGTTAAATGTTAAAAGTATTTATGTGAGGGATGATATATATAGCAACGATGCTATCGATCAAGCGCTTACCTGTACCGTGGGTAAAATGGGCGGCGATATCTTTTGCGATACAATGCATACTACCGAGGTTAAGCGACCATAACTCGAAAATATAATACGTAAAATAAACAGGTTAGTTAAGGTTCTCTACTTAGTTAAAATTTTCTATGTAGTCTATTTCGCCGTTTTATCTGTTCGCATATTATCAATACCCGTATCCAAGAATGCTTCTAACCTTTGATCTACCTCAAATGCAAAGCCATTGTTTACGCGGTTGAAGAGGGCTTACGTGGTTTAATATTGTATGCTCGGTTTAATGTTGTACAATGCGCGTTTTAAATAAGACGATGCTTTTTACGCATGCTAGCCGTAGTGGTTATTTGAACCAAAGCATTTAACATCAAGGTCTGTATTATTATGTCTGCTATTGTTATTGCCGCGCTGTATAAGTTTGTATCGCTTCCTGATTACGAAAAAATACGCGATCCTTTACTTGGTTTTTGTGAAAAAAACGACATCAAAGGCACGCTTTTACTGGCCTTAGAAGGGATTAACGGCACAGTATCGGGTACACGAGAATCTATCGATGCACTGCTGGCTTTCTTAAAGCAAGACCCGCGTTTTGAGCATATCGAGCATAAAGAATCGTTCGAGCAAGAGCAGCCGTTTTACCGCATGAAGGTCAAGCTCAAAAAAGAAATCGTCACCATGGGCGTAGAAGGCATAGACCCTAACGATATTGTAGGCACCTACGTAGAGCCCAGCGATTGGAACGCGCTCATCTCAGACCCAGATGTAACCGTGGTCGATACCCGCAATAACTACGAATATGAAATAGGCAGTTTTAAGCACGCCCAAAACCCCAATACCGAGACATTCCGTGAGTTTCCGGCGTACACCAAAGAAAATCTCGACCCGCAAAAAAACAAAAAAGTCGCCATGTTTTGCACCGGCGGCATCCGCTGCGAAAAATCCACTGCGTATTTAAAGCAGCAAGGCTTTGATGAGGTTTACCATTTAAAAGGCGGTATTCTTAAATACCTAGAAGACGTGCCCCAAGAAGAAAGCCTATGGGAAGGCGAGTGTTTTGTGTTTGATAACCGCGTAGCCGTTGACCATGACTTAAACAAAGGCCAATACGACCAGTGCCACGGTTGCCGATACCCTATCACCGAAGAAGATAAAACGTCAGAAAAATACTTAGAGGGCGTGGCTTGCCCACGTTGCTTTGATAAACAAACCCCCGACCAACGCGCGCGTTTTGCCGAAAGGCAAAAGCAAATACAGCTGGCAAAGCAACGTAATGAGCCACACATTGGCGCAAAAATATTGCCTTAATGTGAGTTGTTATTTGCGGTCTAAGTATCACCTTTTAAGCCCTGCCAATATGCGGGGCTTTTTGATGGGCTTTATTTTTTAGTGAATGTTTGAGCGAATGTTTCAACGAATATAACACAGTTAAACGTATCGTCTTGGTACACTACCTAAACGTGTTTATTCTGCTGATTATTACACCTTAACTTGAACTTAACCTGCTAACATCCATCAGAGCACATGCAAAAAAATAACAATAAAACGGGCGAAATCGCTATAAAACTGGCATAATATCGCTCTTTTTTTGGGCAGTGAGAGATTTCTGACTGCATAATCATCCATATTGTGCTTTACGCTGTATGGATTGGTTTTACACTTCACACACGAAGGATCCCTAATGACAAGCATCAACAAACCCAGCCAAAAACCGGCCAACCCTAACTTTTCATCTGGCCCCTGTAGCAAACGCCCAGGTTACGATGTCAACAAACTACAAATAGACACCCTTGGCCGCTCGCATCGTTCATCGTTAGGTAAAGAAGTACTAAGCCGTGCGTGCGCATTAACCAAAACCTTGTTGCAATTACCCGAAGGCTACCGCGTGGGTATTGTGCCAGGCTCAGACACAGGCGCAGTCGAAATGGCCATGTGGTCGATGCTGGGTGAACGCGGCGTTGATGTCCTCGGTTGGGAATCGTTTGGTAAAGGTTGGGTGACCGACATCACCAAGCAATTAAAACTAGAAGACACCCGTATTTTAGAAGCCGACTACGGCTTGCTCCCCGATTTAGACAGCGTTGATTTTAAACGCGACGTTGTATTCACATGGAACGGCACCACCTCGGGTGTAAAAGTACCCAACGCCGACTGGATCGACGACAACCGTGAAGGCTTAACCATTTGCGACGCCACATCGGCCGTCTTTGCGATGGATATGCCATGGGAAAAACTCGACGTCATTACATACAGCTGGCAAAAAGTGTTGGGTGGCGAAGGCGCACACGGCATGCTAATTTTAGGCCCGCGCGCTGTAGAACGCCTAGAGAACTACACACCACCTTGGCCGCTACCCAAGTTATTTAGAATGACCAAAAACGGTAAATTAGTAGAAGGTATTTTCAAAGGTGCCACCATTAACACGCCATCGATGCTAGCCGTTGCCGATTACATCGACGCTCTAGAATGGGTAGAAGGGCTAGGCGGCTTAGACGCTGTTATTGCGCGCTCACATGCCAACTTACAAGCCGTAGAAGCGTTTGTCGATGCCCAAGATTGGATACACTTTTTACCGCAAGACGTGAACACACGCTCTAACACCAGCATCTGTTTAACCCTTGACGCCACCGATGAACAAGTGAAGAAAATTGTAAAACTGCTCGATCAAGAAGGCGTAGCCTACGACATAGGCGCTTACCGTGATGCACCAGCAGGCATCCGTATTTGGGGTGGCGCAACGGTAGATGCAGCCGATGTGGCCCTGCTTATGCCCTGGATAGAATGGGCTTACAAAACCGTCACTGACTAATTTTTTCTCACTTCTCTTTTATATTTTTTGCTCAAGCGCATTTTATGTGCGCTTTGCAGCAAAAAGTACACAACAACACGATGACACACTATGTTTAAAATCAAAACATTTAACAAAATTTCAGATAAAGGCTTATCGCGCTTTAACCCATCGTCTTACACCGTAAGCGACAGCGAAGCCACGCCCGACGCCGTGGTATTGCGCAGCCAAAAATTACAAAATGAAACCCTAAGCGATTCAGTATTGGCCGTTGCCCGTGCAGGCGCAGGCGTTAACAACGTACCTGTAGACGAATACACACAAAAAGGCCGCGTGGTATTTAATACCCCAGGTGCCAACGCCAACGCCGTAAAAGAGCTGGTTATTGCGGGCGTGCTTTTATCGTCGCGCGGTATTTTAGAAGGTAAAGCCTACGTCGAAACACTGGACGACATGACATGCGCACAAGAAATGTCACAGCTGTTAGAAAAAGAAAAAAAGCGTTTTGCAGGCTCTGAACTGGCGGGCAAAACACTGGGTATTATTGGTTTGGGTGCCATTGGCTCAATGGTGGCCAATGCCGCCTTGGCGCTAGATATGGATGTAGTGGGTTTTGACCCCGCGTTATCCGTAGAAGCTGCATGGCGCTTATCAAGTAATGTACGCCGCGCCGAGAGCGTACAAGCGCTGCTGGCACAAGTCGATTATGTATCGTTACATGTGCCTGCAATAGAGGCCACCAAACACCTTATTAACAGCGAAACGCTCAGTGTCATGAAACCCACCGCCGTGGTGCTTAACTTTGCACGCGAAGCCATTGTAAACCCAGAAGATATTGTTAGCGCGTTAAACAATAACAAGCTACGCCAATATATTTGTGACTTTCCCGAGCCATGCTTAATTGGCCACAGCAAAGTGATTGCCGTACCGCACATTGGTGCCAGTACCGCCGAAGCCGAAGAAAATTGCGCCGTTATGGCCGCCAACCAAGTGATCGACTTTTTAGAAAACGGCAACATTTTAAACTCGGTTAACTTCCCCTTTACCTCCATGCCGCGTGCACAAGGTGCATACCGTTTAACCTTTACCAATAAAAACGTATCTGGCGTTTTGGGTAACGTGTTATCTGTATTCACCCAGCACAACCTTAATATTATCGACATGGTAAACAAAAGCCGTGGCGAAATAGCCTATAACATTCTCGACCTAGAAAGCGCCCCAAGTGAGGCTGTTTTAGCTGAGATAGCAAAAGTCGATGATGTTATCACTTGTCGTGCGTTGGGTGCCTAGCACTTCTTCGTTGTCGTGCGTTAGATAATTAGCATTATATTTTAAAACAGCCATGTAAAAGTGGCTGTTTTTTTGTATGAATGAAAAAATTAAGAATGTGAAATTTTAAAAATACGTTTGGTTTTTAAGAAGCAAACAATATTTAACAAGCAAGCAATATTTAATAAGTAAAAAATAGAGTTAAGACTTTTCTAAGGAGAGAGCATTGAGTAGTAAATTCATTTTTATAGGGCTTACCGTTGTGCTGTTAAGTGCGTGCGTTAAGGTAAATATTTTACCTGAAAATGCTATTAGAAACACATTTAGTGCAGGCAAAAATTTATACGACGAAACTAAAATAAAGAGCAGAGGAGGTAAAAAGAAACGCTTATCTAGCCAAGTTATTATCGCTAGCTACCCTTCAAAAGCAGAGGCTGAATCGAGCTGTCTTGCTATGCTCAAAGATCGGCTTAATAACATACCCTCAAAAAAACCAGCGGTTGTCTTGTCAGAAGAGGCATTTATTGCCGACGGAATAAAGGCTGAGATTATTGAGTGTCAAATCGTCGGTTATATTTGGCCGTAATGTCACTATTTCATATCATCCTACTAATTAGCTTAAACGCATAAAAATGCATAGCTCGTCCTTATAACCTGCGTGGTAGCGTATACGGAGACGGTCGAGCATATGCGTTTTATAATGTGTGATAAAAAATGCATAGCGGTCTGCGTCAGAACATATCACCTCGGCATCACGAACATGCTATGAATACATCCCTGTAAGCGCTTGTCGGCTCCTGCTTCAAAAGGTTTATGCTGCCAATGTAATATCTTCTTTTAAATTGATATTTATTAAGAGTAAATTGATGATTGTCATTAGGTTCACTCGTTCCCATGCTCTGCGTGGGAATGCATATTAGCTGAAATGCTTGCATATAATCGTAGGCTGAGATGCGTCTACGAACCCCAAGTTGGGGAAGTTGCATGAGTTGATAGCTTACTGTATTGGAAAAATTATGGGTGTCCTCGAATTTTTCGTTAACCACAATATACTCTTCAGGTAATTAGCCTCTCATTTCAATCAAGGTTGCAGGGCGTTTTGGTTGTTCTTGTCGTATTTTTTGCAGTACACTAAAGCTCAAATTTTGTTGGAGTTATTGGGCTAGCACTGTCAAAGATGTATTGTGCGTCAAAAATATAACAAAACTATATACCAGACTTCATTTCCGTTGCTTGTTTTTTATGCTTCTAGCATAAAAAGCTAATCAACTACAATTTGCCGTTAATGGTGGCGTTGTCAGTTGATAAATAAAAAGAATCGACACATATGATAAAAAGTATAAAAATATCAGATCTAGAAAAAGACAAACTTCTTTCACTAGAAGAAAGCCATTTTGCTGATTTGAAGGCTATAGAAGTTTTACCTGGAAAACTAAGTAAGGCTCTTGCTGCTTTTGCAAACGCAGAAGGCGGCGAGATCTTTATTGGTATTGATGATGAACCAAGAAATTGGCGCGGTTTCGAAAATATGGAAGCTGCAAATGCTCACATACAGCTTTTTGAGGAGTTATTTCCTTTAGGGGCAGACTTTCAATACGACTTTTTAAAGCATGAAGAGTCGCAGGGCTTAGTTTTAAAGATCCAAATTGCAAAAACTCGCGATTTGAAAAGTGCCAGTGACTCAAAAGTTTATATACGTAGAGGCGCTCAGAGCTTACCTGTAACTGATGAAGAGCGACTTCAAACTTTGAGGAGAGATAAAGGAATAATATCTTTTGAAACAGAGCTAATCAACTGTCCAGAGGATGTCATCACAAATTCAACTCATATCATTGGTTTTTTACTTGAGGTTGTACCAACTGGTGAACCTGAAAGCTGGCTTAAAAAACAAATGATCTTAGTAAGCGGCAAACCAACAGTGTCAGGGGTTTTATTATTCGCGGAGGAACCTCAAGCAGTTTTACCCAAAAGAAGTGGATTAAAAATTTATCGTTATAAAACATCAAACGAAGAAGGCTCACGTGAAACTCTGGATTTCGACCCAATATCCATCGAAGGAAATTTATATGAGCAAATTCAAAATTCTGTAGCCAAAACAACAGAAATTATTGAATCGGTTAGGCTTCAAACAGATAAGGGGTTAGTTTCTGTTAACTACCCTCATGAAGCAATTCACGAAATATTAACAAATGCTGTTATTCATCGTGACTACTCTATAACCGATGATATACATGTAAGAATCTTTGATAATAGAGTAGAAGTCCTTAGCCCAGGATCATTACCTGGTCACGTAACAGCTAAAAACATATTAAAAGAGCGTTTTGCTAGAAATCCTGCAATGGTGAGGCTAATTAACAAATTCCCTAACCCCCCGAATAAAGACGTTGGTGAGGGGTTGAACACCGCCTTTGAATCTATGAAAAATTTAAAGCTTAAACCACCTGAAATTGAACAAGATGGCGGTTACTTAAAAGTTGTACTAAAGCATGAACCACTCGCCACTCCTGAAGAAGCAATCTTAAAGTATCTTGTGAAAAACAAAGAAATTGCAAATAGACATGCAAGAGAAGTTTGTTTTATTAAATCAGAAAATAAAATGAAAAGAATTCTTCAGGTCTTAGTGGCAAATCGACTTTTGGAACCAGTACCAGGTAGAACAAGGTACACGGCTGCGTACCAATTAACAGATGAAGGCCGTGATGCTGCCAAACAATACACCTAACAAGCGCATGTTCTCCAAGAAAAACGAAAAACCGGAAACGAAAAACCGGACATCCATAAATTTGACAAGCTTTGAGTCATGATCTAAATCATGACTCAATCTCGCCGCCAACAAGTTTCCCTCGAAGATACGCCATTTTATCACTCGGCTCTGGCTTCCTGCTTCGCTCTACCTCCTAAATCCATTTAGTCGTGCTATTTACGGTGCGTGCGCCGCGCTTTTATATGCGGCAGTGATAAAAACACAGGCGAAAACTATGATCATCGTAAGCAGTGGATTGTTTGTAAGCGCCAAACCAACCACACTCTTTAACAACTCAAATCAAACCATTAAAGTCTAGCCTTCATTAACTAGGAGGCATTATGACCACTTACCGCAAATACAATTGGCCTGAACTTTTCGCATCGTTTGAGCAGTCTGGGCTTTCGCAAGCTGAGTTTTGCAAACAACAAAATGTTAACCCAAAATATTTTAGCCAAAAGCGTTTGCTTTCTCTTGGCAAAAAAACATCACGCTTTGATAAAGTCGATACGTCTTCTGCTCAATCAGCCGCAAGCAATCTCACCATACACATAGGGCGATGCCACATCCACTGTCCTAATGAGATGCCCTTATCTGACTTTGCCAACTTAATTGATCATCTCGCATGATGGTTTGGCAAAACGATATCGATATTTATCTGCACCGTGACCCTATCGATTTTCGCAAAGCGATCAATGGTTTGTCGCTCATCGTTTCGCAAGAGATGATGTTATGAAACAAAAACAGGACATCCATAAATTTGACAGCAGTTGAGCCATGATCTAAACCATAAGTTATGACTCAATCTCGTAGCCAACAAGTTTCCCTCGAAGATACGCCGTTTTATCACTGTTATGTACGGTGCGTACGCCGTGCATTTTTATGTGGCAGTGATAAAAGCACAGGCGAAAACTATGATCATCGTAAGCAGTGGATTGTCTCGCGCTTGCGATTTTTGTCGTATGTTTACGCTATTGATGTGTGCGCTTACGCC
>CAKZUG010000078.1 GCA_937920545.1 uncultured Saccharophagus sp. | reverse complement strand
AGACTCAGGTGTGTGTAGCTCATTTGTTACCTCTGCTGTGGTGTCGGAACCTAGCATTGTACACCTGAGTCTTGATCTAGTCTTGGCGTTGTATTTAGGCGCACTTAAATATGCTATGCACTTATTATACGAATTCACCATGTGTTGTTATTGTTTAATGTGTGCTTTTTTAATGTGTGTTGGTTTGAGTGAATTGACATTGTTTGGATTGGTATTGTTTGAATTGATGTTGTTTAAATTGTTCAAGGATGCTTAATAATAAAAGGAAGTGGGTTTTGCTAAAGAAAAATAGTGGGAAAATAAATATAGATATTCTTGTGATGAGTGTGCTGATATTGGGGTGTGCTTATTTTTTTGTGCTTGATCGAAAGGAAGATAGCCGAGCACCAGCTGTTCAAGATGAACCTCAATCAGTAGATGTTATTCAGTCGGCAAGCCAAAGCCGCGTAGATAAAATTACTCAAGCAATGCATCGCGGTGTTTCAGCCATAAAATCTGTTTTGTATGGTAAGTCACTACCCATTGAAAATAAAGCAGAGGCTGAAGCTGATGGGGTAAATAAAATCCAACTTTTGTCTTTGCAGGCCAAGCAGCAAAAGTGGAAGTCAAAGCGAGGTTATTTTTATTTACCTGATTATCAGCGTTATGAAGGCCTCAATGTAAGCCAGTTAAAAAAGAAAGTGAACACTGGCGATATCTTGGCTATGAGTATGTTAATACGACGTTATAAAAAAGCGGGCTATAAAAGCCTGGTTAAAAATATGGTGTTACATTCTGCAGCTCATGGTGCAACAGCCGAGCTAACCATATTGGTAAAAGAGTATGGTGAGCGTGCATTAAATGCATCACTGAGTACAAAGGTAAGGCTTAATAGCCTTAACGATATGCTAGCTTTTGCCGAGTTGGCTGCTATTCGTGGTGATAAAAAAGGGATAGAAATTGGCTTGTCTATGCTTGATAAAAATGACCTTGAGTTAACTCGGCTCAAATTTAAACGTAGTTTTGCTCGGTCCTGGGATATGTACTACTACATACTAGGAAAAAATACCGCATACAACCTAACGGCGTTTAATAATACGGCCGATGCGTTAACAATATCTGAGGTTGATAAAAAGCTTCAGACTTTGCCTAACCCTCATGGTTGGGCTAAAAAACATATTGGTACATTTGAATACAAATAATCCTGAATGGCACAGCAGAGGCTGTTTGTACACGATAAGGTATACAGGGTGATTTGAATGGTAGAGAAGAGAGTATCCGATACTCTTTGGGTTGGCGAGTATCGGATGCTAGACGTGCTTTTTTATTTTTTACTTTTTATTTTTTATCAAAGCGATCAAGCTGCATCACTTTAGCCCAGCTTTTCACAAAAGCGTCGATAAAGCTTTTTTCTGCATTATTAAATGCATAGGCTTCGGCGACCGCTCGTAATTCGGCGTTAGACCCAAAAATAAGGTCTACAGGTGTCGCTGTATATTTTACCTTGTTGGTCGCTCTATCTTTACCTTGATAAATATTGGGCTTATCTGTTTTCTCCCATTTTATTGACATATCTAACAAGTTAACAAAGAAGTCGTTTGATAATGTACCTGCTCTTTTAGTGAGTACGCCGTGCGTGCTGTTGTCGCTATTGGTGTTGAGTACTCGCATGCCACCAATTAGCGCGGCCATTTCAGGAACGGTTAAGTGGAGTTGGTCTGCTTTATCAATGAGCATCTCAACCGGTGGTCGATAGCTGGTGCTTGCATTGTAGTAGTTGGTGAATGCATCGGCTGTCGGTTTAAGCAGGTCAAATGAGCGTGTATCCGTTTGGTCTTGTTGCGCATCGCCTCGGCCAGATACAAACGGCACGGTAACTGTATGGCCTGCATTGGCAGCCGATTGCTCGATGGCAGCAGCAGCACCCAGTACAATTAAGTCGGCCATTGAGATGGCTTTTTTATTGCTGTTGAACTCGTTTTGTACTTTGGTGAGCGTGTTAAGTACTTTTTTGAGTTGTTTTGGGTTGTTGGCTTCCCAGTTTATTTGAGGTTCTAGGCGGATGCGTGCACCGTTTGCACCGCCTCTCATATCACTTGCCCTGAAGCTCGCAGCAGATGACCATGCCGTGCTCACTAGTTCTGATGTTGTCAGCCCTGATGAGAGTATCGATTTTTTCAACTTTTTAATATGACGCTTGCTGAGGTTTTTTGTCGTGCTAGCAGGGATGGGGTCTTGCCAGATATGCACGCTGCTAGGTGTGTCTTCGCCTAAATAGCGTACACGCGGGCCCATGTCTCTGTGGGTTAGTTTGTACCATGCTTTGGCAAAGGCGAGTTGGTACGCATCTGGGTTAGCTAAAAAGCGCTCGGCAATGGCTTTGTATTTACTGTCATATTTTAAGGCTAAGTCGGCCGTTGTCATCACGGGTGCATTAAACTTCCCTTTTACGTGAGCATCGGGTACGGATTTATGCAGCGACTCGTCGGTAGGTATCCATTGAATCGCGCCAGCAGGGCTGCGCGTTTCTTTCCAATCAAAACTTAACAGGTTACTTAAATACAGTGTTGTCCATTTTGTGGGGAGCTGTGTCCATGCGCCTTCTAAGCCGCTTGTTACTGTATCTTCTGAGTGGCCTTTGCCGCAGTTGTTTTTCCAGCCTAGGCCTTGCTCTTCAATAGGGGCTGCACCGGGTTCAGGCTCTAAGCACTTAGCGGGTTTGTGCGCGCCATGCATTTTACCAAAGGTATGTCCGCCAGCAATAAGGGCAACTGTTTCTTCGTCATTCATGGCCATGCGGCCAAAAGCGGTGCGAATGTTACGTGCAGAGCCACTTGGGTCGGGTTTGCCTTTGGGGCCTTCGGGGTTAACGTAAATTAAGCCCATGTGGGTGGCACCAAGAGGGCGTTGAAGTTTACCGTCTTTTTCTTCTCTGTCACTGGCGAGCATTTCTATTTCTGGCCCCCAGTAAACCAAGTCGGGTTCCCAGTCATCGCTGCGCCCGCCTGCAAAACCATAGGTTTTAAAGCCCATGTTTTCTAGTGCAACATTGCCCGCTAGCACCATAAGGTCGGCCCAAGATAGATTATGACCGTACTTTTGTTTAATGGGCCAGAGTAGTCTTCGTGCTTTGTCGAGGTTGCCGTTATCGGGCCAGCTGTTCAATGGGTCAAAGCGCTGTTGTCCGCCATCTGCGCCGCCGCGTCCATCTAATGTGCGGTAGGTGCCTGCACTGTGCCATGTCATGCGAATAAAGAAGGGGCCGTAGTTGCCAAAGTCAGCAGGCCACCACGATTGTGATTGTGTCAGTAGTGCGTCGATATCTTTTTTAACTGCTGGTAGGTCGAGTTGGTTAAATGCATCGGCATAATTAAAATTTTCGCCGTGCGGATTTGAGCGGGTGTCGTGATCGCGTAGCGATGATAGGTCGAGCTGATCGGGCCACCAAAAGCTATTTGGCTTAGCCTTATTGGTAGGGAAGGTGCCAACACCCGAAGCGCCTTTAGGTTTTGCGCCTTTGTATTCTTCTGCAAATGTCGGTGCTGTAAATAGCGATAGGGTAGCGGTATATACCGCTAGAGCGAGTATTTTTCTTTTCATTATTCGTCCGTTTGTTGAGTCGTTGATAAAAATAACGTGATTTTTATAAGACTTAAAATGCAAGCCAAAATAGAAAGTAATCAATATGAGAATGATTATCTATATGAAAAGAGTAGATGTTAACTGTGCGTGACACAAATGTGATGTTTGGCGTTTTGTGTTTTTATATGGCGTTATTTGTATGCTATTTGTATTTGTGACAGATATAAAAAAGCCCCCAGCAATTTCTTGGTGGGGGCTTTATGTTTTTAACTTGGCTCGCTAGAGCTTAGGTTAAATTAAATTACTTCTTTTTCTCTTCAGCGCGTTTTTTAGCATCTGCAATAACTTCTACAGATACAGCATTTGGACAAGGCATATAGTGAGAGAATTCCATTGAGAATTGACCACGACCAGATGTAATAGTACGTAGATGACCAATGTAACCAAACATCTCAGATAGTGGTACGTCTGCTTTAATGCGCACGCCTGTTGTACCTGGCTCTTGATCTTTGATCATGCCGCGACGACGGTTTAAGTCACCAATAACATCACCTACGTGATCGTCTGGTGTGAACACGTCAACTTTCATGATAGGTTCAATGATTTGTGGCGATGCTTTAGGCATTGATTGACGGTATGCACCTTTTGCTGCAATTTCAAAGGCAACAGCCGATGAATCCACGGCGTGGTAAGAACCGTCATAAAGCTCAATTTCAACATCTAGCATGGGGTAGCCAGCAAGTGGGCCTTCATCCATCATGCCTTTAAAGCCTTTCTCGATAGCGGGGAAGAATTCTTTAGGTACGTTACCGCCCACAACACTTGATGTGAATGAGAAGCCTTCTCCTGGCTCAGCAGGTTTGATGCGGTAGTCGATTTTACCAAACTGACCAGAACCACCAGATTGCTTCTTGTGTGTGTAGCTGTCTTCGATGGGTGCAGTAATAGTTTCACGGTAGGCAACTTGTGGCTTACCGACTTCTAGTTCAACACCATAGGTACGCTTAAGAATATCCACTTTAATATCAAGGTGAAGTTCACCCATACCGCGTAGAATAGTCTCGCCGCTGTCTTCATCTGTTTCAACACGGAAAGAAGGATCTTCTGCAACCATTTTACCAATGGCTACGCCCATTTTCTCTGCGCCGCCTTTGTCTTTCGGGCTAACCGCAATAGAGATAACCGGCTCAGGGAAAACCATGGCTTCAAGCGTACATGGGTGCTTGGGATCACAAAGCGTATGACCCGTTTGAACGTTCTTCATGCCCACAATCGCGATGATGTCGCCCGCTTGTGCAGATGATAGCTCGTTACGTTCGTCAGCTTGCATTTCTACCATGCGGCCAACACGTTCAGTTTTACCTGTAAACGAGTTAAGAATGGTGTCGCCTTTGTTGAGTGTACCCGAGTAAATACGTACAAACGTTAGGGCGCCAAAACGGTCATCCATGATTTTAAATGCAAGTGCGCGTAGAGGCCCTTCAGCAGTTACTGTAGCAACTTCACCTGTAGGTTCGCCTTCTTCGTCTGTTAAGTCTTGTGGGTCAACTTCTGTTGGCGAAGGAAGATAATCAACAACGGCGTCTAGTAATAGTTGCATACCTTTGTTTTTAAAGGCAGAACCGCAATATGTTGGGAAAAACTCAAGGTCACGTGTGCCCTTGCGGATACAGCGTTTGATATCTTCCATGGCTGGCTCTTCACCTTCCATGTAAGACATCATTAAATCGTCGTCCATTTCTACCGCAGTTTCAATTAACTGTTCGCGGTACATTTCAACGTCGTCAGCCATGTCAGCTGGGATATCTTTAATTTCGAAGTTTTCTGGCTGGCCAGTATCATCCCATACATAAGCTTGACGGCTAAGAAGGTCAACAACACCTACGAACTCGTCTTCACGGCCAATAGGTAGGGTCATGATTAGTGGATTAGCGCCCAATACTTTTTTAACTTGGTCAGTAACGCGTAGGAAGTCTGCACCAATACGATCTAGTTTGTTAACAAAGATAATACGTGATACTTCAGATTCGTTCGCATAGCGCCAGTTTGTTTCAGATTGTGGTTCAACACCACCTGATCCACAAAATACGCCAACGCCGCCGTCGAGTACTTTAAGCGAGCGGTATACTTCTACTGTAAAGTCAACGTGACCCGGTGTATCAATGACGTTGAAGCGGTGGTCTTTCCAAAAACAGCTAACAGCAGCTGATTGAATGGTAATACCGCGTTCGGCTTCTTGTTCCATAAAGTCAGTTGTTGATTCACCTTCGTGAACCTCGCCCAACTTGTGGATTTTACCGGTTAATTTAAGAATACGTTCTGTTGTGGTGGTCTTACCCGCATCAACGTGGGCAAAAATACCAATGTTTCGATATAAGGCTAAGTCTGTCATGATTTATCTCTTTGATCAGGCGAAAAATTTCGGCCGAAGTATACAGCAGTTTTGGTAGTTTATTGAACAAAAAAATGATATTGATGCGTAACTAACCGTATTTTAATGTTGAATGTGAATTCAGAAGACAAAAAAATGCAGTTGTGAGGTTAAAACGCACGTTTTGAATGTATATTTAATTGCATCGATATTTTTTTATCGTGTGTATTATTCAATAGTAGATGCTTTTGGCGAAAGCAATAAATATACGGCAATATTTGATATTGGCCATCCGGCGTTGAGAGGCGCTGTTATAGATTAACTTAAGGAATATTCATGAAGGTTCTCAATCGTTTACGCATTATAACATCATCGTTTGTAATGGTTGTTCTGGGTGTCAGTGTGGCCTATGTAGGTGGTGTGCACGCTGACGATCATGTGGGTGGTGGAAGTATCACCTACAAGTCGACAAAATTGGATGACAATATTTGGATGCTTCAGGGGGAGGGCGGTTTTACGGGCGGGAATATTCTCGTATCCAAGGGCGTTGACGGTGTAGTGATGGTCGATGATGGCTTGCCCAAGTTTTTTGACTTGCTTAATAAAACGGTTTCTAGTTCGGTTGGTCAGCCTGTTGATTATATTCTCAATACGCATTTGCATGGCGATCACACGGGTAATAACGCCGCTTTTGCTAAAACAGGTAGCCATATTATTGCGCATCAAAACGTGCGTAATAAGATGATTAAAGATAAAGCCGACCCTAAACAATTGCCAGTATTTACTTTTCAAAAGCAATTTAATGCTTATTTAAATGGACAGAGTTTGCATGCGATTCATGTTGCGCATGCCCATACCGATGGCGATGCGTTTATGCATTACCCCGATCTTAACCTTGTGCATACAGGCGATATTTTCTTTAACGGCTTGTTTCCTTTTATTGATCTTACAAACGGTGGTTCTGTTAGAGGGTATATTGCCGCACAGCAGGCTATATTAACGCGCGCCAACGACAGTACGCGCATTGTGCCAGGCCACGGGCCGTTAGCGAGTAAAGCCGATTTGCTCAAAGCCAATGTCATGCTTAAAAATTCGGCCGATATTATTCAGGCGCTTATTTACAAGGGTAAAACGAAAGAGGATGTTATGGCTGCTAACCCCCTTAAGTTTTATCATGACGAGTGGAGTTGGGGTTTTATTACTACCGAGAAGTTTACCGCAACATTATATGACTCTTTATACACTGCTGTTACCCAAGGTGAAGGCGATCATAGTGGGCATAACCATTAATAAGCGAGGTAAAGATGGCAAAAGTTATTGCGCATACCGTATTTTTTTGGCTTAAAGAGCCACTGAATAAAATGGATAAAGATACATTAACGCAGGGTTTACAGGCGTTACGTTGTTGTCCGCTTATTGCTAGTGCGCAGATTGGTTTACCTGCGCCAACAGTTGAGCGCGATGTCATGGATCAGAGCTTTGATGTGTCGTTTATTGTGTATTTTAATAGCGTGGCCGATCAAGACGCTTATCAAATTCATTCGCTGCATCAAGATTTTATTGATCAATGTGGCCACTTGTGGGCTAACGTAAAGGTTCACGACAGTGTTTTGATTAGTGCGACATAGGCCATGGTTTTGAGGTGAGTTTAGCGTTTACCTTAATACTCGAAGGTGGGTGGTCGTATGTTATCGGCCAGCTGTTATCGGTGTGAAAACATTCTTTCGGTGCAAAAAAAACCTAAAAAAATGCCTTTTTCTGATTTTAACCGTTGACTCTATCTGTATCACGTTTAAGATTGCGTCGACATTGGATTTTGCTTGTTTTAGATGCACAGCACCGCTGTTAATTAAAGTTCGTGTGGTTTTACCCGAAAGAGCCAAGATTCAACGATTTTATAGTAATAATTTTTTATTCTTATCTGAGGAAATGCAAAGTGGCAAAAGAAAAATTTGAACGTAACAAACCCCACGTTAACGTAGGCACAATTGGTCACGTTGACCACGGTAAAACAACATTAACAGCGGCGTTAACACGTGTATGTGCTGAAGTTTGGGGCGGCGAAGCCGTTGCTTTTGACGGTATCGATAATGCACCAGAAGAGCGTGAG
>CAKZUG010000077.1 GCA_937920545.1 uncultured Saccharophagus sp. | reverse complement strand
ATTCTGCTTCAGAAAAACTGAGTTGATTCATGTTACTTACCTATTTACCTACCAATAGCAATAATGATGTTTTTGGTATTATCGCATTTTTTAAGGACTTAATCAGAGGTTCCCTTGATTAAGCAAATTAGTTATAACCTTAGAAAATTTTTCTTCTGGGGTTGACTCTGCAATATTTTTGGCCAATTTTTTCGCGTTATATTTATAGTCTTTATCATGGATAATATCATGTAATGATTTTTTAAATTGCTTTCTGTTTATATCGTTAGGTCGCAATGTAATACCCACTTTAAACGCTTCAATAAATGAAAGAGACATTAATTGGTCGAGGTTACGTGGTACCCCAATAACTGGCGTACCCACTGAAAAAGCCTGATAAGAAGTAGGGCTACCGCCATTACTAATCACCACATCTGCACGCGCTGCCGCCTTTGAACCTGAAATAAATTCGGCACCATAAATATGGTTTTCGCAAAATAGATTCAGTTGCTCTCGGGGTGCATTTAAAATAATTTGAAAACCTTGTTCACTCAGTAGTTTAATTAAGCTGGGCAGTAATGCATTATCGCCAGACGAGCCTAAGGAGACATACGCCGTTTGCTTACTGTTATCTAAATCACACCACCAGCTTGGCTCTTCTACCTCGGGCTCCCAAAAAACAGGGCCAATAAAATGATGTGCTGGTGGACAATTATACTTGTTAAATAAAAGGCTGGGGTCACTAAAAATAACCGTGTCGCCATAATTCCAGCCATCAAGGCAATGGGCAAAAGCGGGCAACTTAAATTGTTGGCGTAAGGCATTGAGCGTTTTACCTTGATAACGAAAAAACCAAGCGTAATACAGTGGTAAAATAGAGCGTATTCCTGGTATTTTACTAAGGTTAAATTGACGTATTTCAGGTACGGGAAAGTGCATTTTATGAAAATTATCATGCCAGTAAGCATTGGCTAACGCAACATGGTGTACGCCTGTTAAACGTGAGCTGACACAAAGAGACTGACGCATATCACCAACAACAATATCGGGCTTAACGTGTTCAATAATTGCCAAATCATCTTTCACATAATGTGTTAGCTCTTGGGTAGAATACATCGCTTTAGCGTTTTCAACTCGATGTATAAAGACATCCGACGGTATTGAAAATAGCCTGTGGCGCGTAATATGGCGCTCGTCAAATACAAATGTATACCTATCAGCGACAGCAAAGTGAACATCGTACACTGTCGTATCAAGCGATTTAGCCAACTGCCATAATCGAACAACATGCGCTACAGTAACAGCTTCTGAAAAAAATAAAATACATTTTTTTGACATTACATATCACCCTTAATTATTTTATTACCTACAGATTGACGGGATAAATGCGTTACAGGGATATGATAAAAACCTCTAAAAAAAAGTGACTCAGCTTTACGAGAGGGCGCTTTGTTTACGTCAAGGGAAAGATCCGGAAACCGGTCTAAAAGTGCCTCAAAGGCTAATCGCATTTCTATTCTGGCAAGGCCCATTCCAATACATAAGTGAGGGCCGTGTGCAAAACCCATATGCCGAGAAATAACGCGGTTAATATCAAATATATCGGGTTGATCAAATACTTTAGGGTCGCGATTCGCAGCCCCCATGCCTAAAAATATAGTTTCACCTTCTTGTATTTTCTGGCCTGCAAAAAGGGTGTTTTTTTTGGCTGTTCTTGCCATAAACATCACCGAGCCATCCAAGCGAATACTTTCATCCATTGCGTTAGGTATTAATGCTCGGTTGTTATTTAATGTTGACCATATGTTTTCTTGCTGAAAAGCAACAAAGCTATTACATAGTTGATCTATGACGGTGTAATGCCCTGCCATCATAATAAGTACACACTGCGCAATTACCTCTTCAAGTGTAAGCATACCCTCTTCGTTAGCTTCAAGGAGCAAACTCAGTAAATCATCACCGGGGTTGACTTGACGCGCTTGCAGTAACGTATAAAAATATTTTTCTAACGCAATAATACCATTGTTGGCCTCTATAGCACTGTGTTTTACGTCTGATGCTGCATTACCAAAAAAACGTGATACATCGTCGGATGTTTTTTGGAAAAACACTCTATCTTCAAATGGCACTGCAAATAAATCAGCAATCACACGTGTTGATAAAGGCTCGGCAAAATCAGTAGCAAAATCCCATGCAGATGCTTGGCTCCCATCGAGAGAAGCGCTTGGTAGATCCGCGACGATATCTATCACGGCTTTTTCTAAAATAGGAGTAAGTCTGGCTAAGCCTTGTTTACCAAACGAAGGGTTACAGGTTTTTCGCAAACGTCGGTGTTCATTCGCGTCGTTATGCAGCATCATTTGTTTTCTTACTCGCACAAAATCTTCAGCAATACTAATATCAATGCCTTGAAGTTGATTTTTGACTTGTTGCTCAAAATTACCTGAAATAAAATCTGGATGCTTAAATGCTTGGGCAACTTCATCAAACCCTAATATTAACCAGCCGTTAAGCGGCTCGGAATATACAACAGGGGATGTATGTTGTACGCGAGCCAAAATATCATAAGGCTCATTAAACGTGTTAGGTGTAAAATCGTACTCGTTAATATGTACATTATTGTTATGTTTATGTGTATCTATTGCTTGGGTGTTTACATCTACATGCCCCATTGTATTAGGTGGTTTATTGTGTGTATTGTTACTAATTTCATAAGACATGAGATGGGTCCTTAGCATGGATTTCTGTATAAAAAAGGGGGGATGATACGCACCATTTCCCCCTTTGGAATAAACGTTAATTACTCAGATAATAATGAACGTGTAAAGTTTATTGGGAAAGCAAGTTGCTCATGATGAACCATCAACCCTAAATTACTATCGAATGCATTACCGTCTTTATCGACAAATGTATGAGTTGTATTTGCTGCGTCAGGCACACCGGCATAGAGTGAGCTGTCTGAATGATACGCTGCCGTTACCCATAGCAATGTCGATTCATCGGGCGTTTCTTTACCTGGGCAAAAAGCAAGGTCACGCTCAAATTTAACACGGCCACGGCTATCAGGCACAATGGCATTAGGTACACCACCAAATGCCACAGGAACGTCAACAAAAATCCCGTTAGGCAGTGGCGTTTTCCATATTCCCCACATAGAATAAACGCCGTTTGGAATTAAGTTTTGCATACGTACACGTACTCGTGCTGTCCCATCGGCACGACAACGATAAGTCAGTACGCCCTTTGCAGAAGACCAATCTTTAAATGTAATATCACCTTCTTTAGCCGAGCTAATGGCAGGAAAAGGATTAACAGGCGTATTCGTAGCAGTACCTAGAAAATTACGTACACCAGCTGTTCCACCTTGAAAAATACCCGCTACTTTTGGAATATCTCGAAGCGGTATGTTTTGCAAGCGTACATCTGGCTCGCTGGTAATGGGGCCAGGAGGACCGGGGGGATCAAAACTTAGTACAGGGTCATGAAAACTAGCAAGTACAGTATCGCTTTTACAGTTATCTGCATCGAGTAAATTAGCACGTTCGCCGCCAGCGTCATACGCGCCTAGCTGTCTAATTTGAGTTGCGTTAATGCCCTGATCTTCAAAACTCCAAATGGCTTTACCACAATAGTCATTCGCTCCAGTGACGACAACACCTTTGACGATACCAGAGCGGGAGCCTTGTTCAGCATGCGCAATGTGCGCCAGAGGTAAGGTCAGTGCGCATAATAATAAATTGCGAAAATTAAATATTTTTTTCATATATATGTCTCTTTAAATGTTTTGTTGAATAGTAATATTAGCCATGCTGAATGGTAAATATTAGTGGCTATTGCCGACTCTTCTAGCGAGTTGAGCCATCTCTTCGCAAACACGATTAAGTTGTACCCAGCCCATCATTAGTGTCGTTAATAGTTTTTCGTATTCTAAGCCATCCATTTTTTCCAATACATCTAGCCCCATTTGAACATGACCTTCATCATCTTCTTCATGTGTAACAAAGTGCTGTTTCACATTTAGACCTTCCATAAATGGACGAAGCTTACCGTGCGCATAATCACCGCTACCTTCTAAAACAAGGTGCATAAGAACAATTTTTTCTGGCGTCGAGCGCTCTAACATAGCTTTACAAAACCAGTCAGTGACTTCTTTATTGACTGGGCCCTTTGCAGGTAGCGAAGGGTTGCCACGTAAGTCGGCCATAATTGTGTCATGATTCTCTTCTTCTTCAGCATGTTCTAATGCAAGCGATTTTTCGATACTGTCATTACCCGCGCCTTCTAAGCGTGCCTGTAAAATATCCTGAAAGCTGTGAGACCAATTTTGAATATTATCTAATAAAGGCTCACGGTAACACTCTGTAAAATTTGCCTCTTCTATAACACTAAATAAATCATTCGTTTTGTAGTTATTGAGGAAAAAATCTTGCGCTTCTTTTAAATGCAGCATTGAGGGTTTTTCGTCAACAAAGTTACTAAATGTTGCGCGTGATTGTGACTGATCTTCATACAAGCCATCACCTTCAAATTGAATAGAGAGCGCCCAAAAACCAGAGTCGCCAGCACCACAAAACCCATGTAAAAAATTAGGTTCTACCATAACAATAGAGCCGGCTTCCAATGTATCGTAATGATCACCAATACAGTAACCCTGACCTTCGCATATAATAATAAATGTTTTTGTTGGGTGCGCATGAACAGCAAGTGCTTCGCCTGCCTTAAGATGAACCCAACTAATCGATAAACGCTCAGTATTATCTGTAATAAACGCTGCAATTCTTGGGTCTTTCCTAAATTGCTTTACGATGCCGAGTGGTTGAATTTGTCCGTCAACAATCGCTGAATGTATTTCAGGTAATTCATTTCTTTGTATTACCTGAGCGCCTATAACGTGTTGATTTTTCTTAATTGTATTTTCAGTCTGTGTTGTGTTCATGTTGTTCTCCGCTATTATTATCGTTTTTAAAAAATGTTTTTATAAAAATTAAAGTATTTCGTTAGGGTTAAAACGAATTTCTAGAATTAATGCGTCTTTATCAGTGCTCGATAAAGAGATGTTATCTATACCCGTATGCCATAAAATGTTTCCTGATTTTCCTACCTTTGAATCATTATTGTTAAGTGCGTCAAGTGTTATAAATAATTGATGATGTTCGTGACCTTTAAGCGATAAGATACTATCTATTTTATGCCATTTAAATATGTACCCTTTTGGGATAATGGCGTTAAATGCAGATATATTTTCGTCTTTAATTAACGCCGATTTTTTAAAATGACCAAGCTGACGCTCTTCAAGTGGGGGGAGGTCTTGAAGCTCATATTGTGTTAATGGGTTATCTTTTGTTTCAAAAATAGCCGTTTTATTAAACTGTATAGACAAGCCCCAAAAACCATTATCACCGCCGGTAAAACCATGTAGGTTCCATGCGGGTATATAAACTGCGTCACCACCATGAAAAAGTATTTCACTGTCTCCTTGAGATGTTGCACTGCCTTGCGCGGCGATTATCATGCTCGAAACGTCATGTGTATGTGTTTCAAGTACTTCGTCGGGATCTAGGTGTACCCAAGCAATTGAGAAGCTTTCGGGAAGTTGCTTTTCTAAAAGTGGCAGTCTTTTAAAGTGCTTAACGATACCGAGATTACGTACTTCGCCTTCCACATGCATTTCAGATATACCTGGTATTTCTGAACGGTTAAAAAAATGGCTGGCGTCAATCTGTTTTGTATTCATCTGTATTACCTGTAGGTAGTTATTTGATCACATAATTTTGAGTGCAGTATCGTGATTTACGAATCTGTTATTCTCATTATTAAGTGATGTAAACATCAATAAAGCTTTCACAACAGGCATGATAATATTGGTTATGACGCCATTAAATATTTGTTGTAATAAGTTTAAAGTGGGACTTTGGCCTTAACCATTAATTCATAACCATTCAGTATCTAAATGTCATAGTGTGACATATGTCACAGATTATGCCTGTTTTAATAACCTCGAAGAATAAGGTATTAACAAGACAGAAAGAATATCCTTGGGTATTAGGCCATCGGAGGTAGGATGCCGACGCAGAGCGTATAGGGATATATTGACAGCGTGCATCATACTCAAGGGCATTATTGTCAACTGTTTCAGTCGTAAGATAGGAAAAAAATGATATTAACCAATAATAAGCCATAGATGGCTAAAGCAATGATTTTAGTCGATGCTCAATGAATAACTTGTCAATGGATACAGTTGGCATTAAGGAATAAAAGAGTAAATAAAAAGATATAAAGTGAGGTGACTTTATTCGTGATGAGATAGTATTCGAATGGGTGAATAATGGTGTTATTTTCTATAATGACGAATCTTAAGCCAGCATTTTTGTCATTTTTTTAGCAGTTTTGTCATGGAGTGTGCTGATAACGGTTTAGATAAGTAAAAACCTTGACCGTGCGAACAATGTAAAGTACTAAGCTTTTCTAGCTGTTCAATAGTTTCTATACCTTCAGCAACAATATCTAAATTAAGATTTTTACCTAAATCAATAATAAATTTAACAATAGCGTTGTGGTAATCACTTTTTAGATAATTATCAATAAATGATTTATCTATTTTTAAGCAATCGACTGGAAGATTATTTAAATACCCTAAACTAGAATAACCTGTACCAAAATCATCTACAGCAACTCTTATACCTTGATTTCTCATGCTATTTAGCTGCTCCACTGCTTGCGCCTGATCTTCTAAAAATAAACCTTCTGTTATTTCTAGTTCAAGTTTATTTGGGTTTAGATGTGTGTGTATAATAATATTTTTGATCATGTCTTCAAATAAAGCATTTTTAAAATGTAGTGCTGATAGATTACTCGCTAAGGTCAAATGACTAAACCCAGATTGGTGCCACTGATGAACTTGAGAAGCGGCAGTTTCTAATACAAATTTATCTAACTCAAAAATTAAACCACTCTGTTCTGCTATTGGAATAAAATCGGCAGGCGATACCCATTTTTCTGTACGTGCATTATTCCAACGCACTAACGCTTCTACCCCACTAATTTTGAGTGTGCTCAGGTTGTACTGAGGTTGATAATGCACTAATAATTCGCCTCCTTTGTTTAACGCTCGGCGTAAATCCTGTTCGAGTAATTTTCGTTCTTGTATGCCGGATGCTAACTGATCCTCAAAAACAGTATAAGACCCACGCCCCATTGCCTTTTGATGATAGAGCGCAATATCGGCATCATGAATAAGCTCTCTAATCGATGTTGCATGGTCAGGATAAATCGCCACACCAGAGCTGACACTGATGTTTAAAATCTTTTTGTCTATAACAGCAGGTGTACTAAATGTGAGATAAAGACGCTTTAACATAGCGTGGGCACTTTTCATATCACTGGTGTTAGGTAATATAATGGCGAACTCATCGCCGCCCAACCTGCTTGCAACATCATGAACGCGCAAGCTAGACCGAATACGATTACTCACTTCTTTTAATAATTCGTCGCCTACCTGATGACCTAAGCTGTCGTTAACATGTTTAAAAAAATCTAAATCAATAAGCACTAATGCAAAGGGTGTTTTTTGATTCATAAATTGATTAAGCTTTATATTTAAATGATTGCGGTTTACTAATCCGGTTAGCGAATCATGACAAGCCAAATACCGTATATTTTCCTCTGCTTGTTTATGTGTCGATACATCTAAAATCACATAAATATACGAGCTTTCCCCTTCTGAGCTTTTAAGTAACTTACTTCGGGTAATGTACAGCGATATATCTTGATCACCGACTGCACGAGCCTCAACACTAATCGGACCTTTACCAGTAAGAAGTATTTTTGTGGTGGCCGATTCATTAACAACCTGATCGTTTTGAATAAGACGTAAATAGGACAAAAGTGATGGGAGATCGCTGTAATCATCTTCATCAATATTAAAAATATCACATGCAGATTTATTTAAAAATACAGTTTTTCCCTTATTTGTTAACTGCCAAATGCCTACTGGAGCCACTTGTGTCAAAGCGTTGTAGCGTTTTTCTGAATCTTTAAGGCTTAATTCACGTTGTTTTAAATCGGTTATATCTATACCGTAACCAGCAATACCTTTATTTTTAGTTTTATATTTTGATACCCGCAACCACGTTCCATCGGGGTACAGCCTATCAGTTGGATTGCCATCACCGTCGCGCTGTGCTTGCATTCTTTTTTCTATCCATTCGTTTATTTTTTCTTGGCAACCAAAATCAGGTGCAGCTGCCATCATTAAATCTTTATATGTTGTAACCCTTGAAGGGTTCGTAAAATATTTTTTATGTAATACTCTATAAGACTGATTACAATCGACTAAAATATCTTCTTGATCAAATAAAGCAATTGCATAGGGT
>CAKZUG010000076.1 GCA_937920545.1 uncultured Saccharophagus sp. | reverse complement strand
CTTCGCGTTTTACGTTTCTTGTGAATATATTCTGCTTCAGAAAAACTGAGTTGATTCATGTTACTTACCTATTTACCTACCAATAGCAATAATGATGTTTTTGGTATTATCGCATTTTTTAAGGACTTAATCAGAGGTTCCTTAGGTAAGAGCTTTTAATTAGGTAGGAGCAAGAAAAGGGATAGCGTCTTTGCAAAAAAAGCAAGGTGCGTCTCTTTTAAGAAGGCCCTTGAATGCAAGTCTTTTGAATAGACTAGTCTTGAATAGAAAGTTTTCTAACAGAAGGCCCCCGAATAGAAGGATTTTTAACGCCTCGTGTTCAAACGCCCAGCTTTAAGACGCTTGAAATATAACCGTGTTATTTCTGCCGCTTTGCTTGGCTTTGTATAGTGCTTTATCGGCGTTATCAATAAATTGCGTCAGGTTTTTTTCGTTTTTAGTTAAATCGGCAATACCTAAACTTATAGTAAATTTAATTTTGTGCTGCTCGTAGCATACGTCTAATGCTTCAATGGCTTTACGAATACGTTCGGCAACAATGCTTGCTCCATCGCTATCTGTATTGCGCATAATAATGCAAAATTCTTCGCCGCCGTAGCGGCCTGCAATGTCTATTTCGCGGATTTGTTCCAATACTGTTTTGGCTGTTTGCCTTATCACTTCATCGCCAGCGGGGTGGCCATAGCCATCGTTGATTTTTTTGAAGTGGTCAATATCAAACATAATTAAACTGCACTTGAACGGGTTACGCTCAAAACATTTAAATTCTTTTGTTGCGTCGTACTCCCACGTTTTGCGGTTGAGCAAACCTGTTAGGCCATCGGTGCGGCTAATATGGCGTAATTTTTCATTCGCTTTTTTAATTTGTAAGCGGTTAACGGCCACTTCTGTTACGTCATACACAATAATACAAATGTGTTTAACTTCACCGCGCGTGTTTTTTAAGGGGATAATTGTACTGTTTTGATACATAAATTCGGCAATACCGGTTACGGGTCGGTAGTTTTCAAATTTAAACAAATAGGGGCGTTGCTCCCACGTGGTAAAGGCGGCATTTTTAAGCATAAAAACCGATTGTGCTTTACGGGTAAACCAGTCTTCGGGTAGTTCGGGGAAGGTATCAAACAGGTTGCAACCCAATATGGCCTCTGGACGCGAGGCGCTGTGGTTTTGCATAAAACTATTCCACAATTGAATGGTGTAGTTTTCATCTAAAACAACAAGGCCTACGTCGATGTTTTGTAATACATCCATCAACCAGTGAAAGTCGTCCAAGAAATTATCAGTTTGTTCCATAAGTGCTCTTATTAGCCCAGTAAGTAATCTATTTTTTTGAGTAATAAATCAATCGATTTTTCGGTCATAATGAGGAGTAAATCACACTGTACGTTGTAGTTTTCTAGCGTATAGCTAATCTCTGTGACCAGCGCATGGTCCCATTTAACTTCATCTAATTTAAACATTTTAGACACTGGTTGATGTTGCCCCAATACCATGGGCGGCCCAAAACTAAATTCCATATCTATTTGTTCCGCAATGCCTTTAAGGCAAGCGCCAAATAAAATATTGGTTGTGTCCATTAACAGCTCGATTTCGGCTTGCGAGTCGAGCTTGCTATCGTAGTTCATGAGTTTGGCGAGGTCTTCGAAGCTGGTATCGTTAAATAGCAGCATGGCCTCGCCTGCAATACCGCCACCAATAAAACCTTGGCAAACGCCAGAAACCGTTTGGTCGGAATCAACCGATTGCAGTGCCATGGCGACATCGGCGGGTGCCATCACTTGAATGTGCGGAATAGACAGCACAACAAAGGTATCGAGTAGGCGCGCCAGCCTATCGCCAGCTTGACCCATAGCCACATTAGTGACTTCCTGTAAGCAATCGCGGTGGTCTTCGCTTAAATTAAGTATCGCGTTCATAACATGTCATTGATTGAGTAATGTATTTATTAGTTTAGACGTCTAAAGCTAAAATGCCTGCAAATACACAAATAAATTCTGACTAACCGTGTATCGCGTTCAGCTTGACGCCATATGCGGTACAATAAAGAACTCGTTGAATTGATTTAGTTAGGCGCAATTTATGCAATATGTTTCTATTCCTGTCACGCACTATCAGCAAAACTGTTCTATCGCATGGTGCCCTCAGACAAAAGAGGCCATTTTAGTTGATCCGGGCGGTAACGCCGATACGCTTTTGGGGGCTATTAAAAAGTTAGGGTTAAACTTGATCAAAATTGTGCTCACGCATGGCCACTTTGATCACGTTGGTGCAACATCTGAAATAGCAGACTCTATGGATGTGCCGATTGAGGGGCCCCACAAAGGTGACCTTTTTTGGATTGATGATCTCGATTATCAAGCGCAACGAATGGGCTTTACGCCAGTAAAGAGCTTTACACCTTCGCGTTGGTTAAATGATGGCGATACGGTTCATTTTGGCGAGCAGACCTTAGAGGTAATACATACGCCGGGGCATACGCCAGGGCACGTTGTGTTATTTCACCGAGAAACCGAGCATGCTTTTGTTGGTGATGTGATTTTTCAAGGGTCGATCGGGCGTACTGATTTCCCGCGTAGTGACTCTCAAGCGCTTATTGACGCTATCCGTACCAAACTTTGGCCCTTGGGAGACAATGTGTCGTTTACACCAGGCCACGGGCCTGAATCAACTTTTGGTGAAGAGCGTAAGCATAATGCATTTGTAGCCGATCACCGTTTTGGTTAAAGGCCGCCATTTAATATACATATTTACACACATTTAACAGAGAAAACTTATGAGCGACTTACCTATTTTAACCAATGACTTTGACGAAAATTATGCATTATTTATTGAAGATGCATTTTCAACTGGATGCGTGTGGGGCTTAGAGAACAGTGAGGGCTTTGCGCTTTGTGCGTCAAACAGTAATGATGATATTGATGTGATGCCGTTTTGGTCTCAGCCAGAATATGCACAAGCTCATTGCGTTGAAGACTGGGCCGATTATAAGCCTGTTGCGATTGCGCTAGAAGAGTTATTAGATGATTGGCTGCCCGGGATGCACGAAGACGTGACATTAGTTGGCATCAACTGGAATGCCGAGCTTGAGGGCTTAGAAATTGAGCCTCTCGACTTACTAGAAGATCTAGATAAAACCGCTGAAACCCTTAGCTAGGGCACCTCTGATTAACCTCGTAGCGTCTCTGCGTGACCCGTCCCGTAGCTCGTATCAAAAATAATAATAACGTAAGTGACTGCTCTAGACCGCGCCCTTCGGGGCTTTCAGAAAACTCTCAAGTACTACTCTGAAACACTACTCTCAAACACTAGGAAAGCTGTCTGCGTTGACTTCGCTCGGTGGGCAACCAGCCCGCCTTTCTCAGTCGGCTAAACAGGAAAACTTTCTGAAAGCCAGAGATGCCGCGAGATTAATCAGAGGTTCCCTAGATATACGGGTCATCAGTAATGAGTCTTGGTGCGATGTGCATTTAAAGATTAGAATATCCGTTAGACTACTTTAGTCTAACGGATACAGAGAATAGTTTTAATGGGTGCTTATCGTCTAGGAAGGCCACGCTTGTTACATTCTGTTTCGATCGTACCTGAATAAGACAGTGCTCTTGCATTTCTTAAATCACGCGTAGAAGGTTGAATATCAATATTTACTCGTCTTCCTTGTTGCGTTGTATTTTGGTTACCGGTTAACAATAGGTTAGGTGTTCTTGATAGTACGGCTGTCGATGAGGCTAGCTCAAACGGTGATCGCTGAATAGATGTAAACTGAAAGCTATTGCTGCGCTGAAATTTACGAGGAATAGAACGTACAGGTACGTCGACAAAAACAGTTTGGTCGGCACGTGACACGCTGACAAACTTAGGGTTTACAGTCATATTACCTATTTGTTTATTCGCACTGTTAAAAAAGCTTAACTTAAAATCAAGATTTTTAAGTGGCTGTACTCGACAGTCATGAGAAAATGCTTGAGGTGCGAACAGTGAGGCGGCAAGAGCGGCAGATAGAATGATTTTTTTCATTGTTGTTTCCTTTATTCTAATTGTTGTTACTTTTAGGTTCTCAATTTGAGAGACCTATTATATCTTTTCTTATTATAAAAAAACTGTGGCTTTATTATCATTTCATTGAGTCTTTACTGAGACTTAAGGCGCAATAGGCAACAATATCTGCACTTATGATCTAAGGTACTTATTTTTAAGCCGTCTAAGATAACGCTCATCACCATAGGGTGGTGAAGTGATATTGAGCGTATTTTTTATGGAATTATGCTGTGATGAGAAAAGTGAAAGCGCCGAGTAAAAGACGCTTTTTTATTTACGGGTTCTGCTTGTTAAAACTGTCATCTGGCGTACCGCTAAAACACCCCAGTACATACGGGTAGGCTTGGGTCACAAAATAGCTGTACACGCCATTTATTTCCATACCGTTACAGGCATCTAGATCACCGCTGCCTGCTACGTACTCCCAATCATCTCTGTAAGCACCATCGTATACGCCGCCTGGTTCGTTATCGCCACTGGGGCGGTTACCTTGTTTTAATTGATAGCTGGGTAGCACGGCGCGTAGGGTGCCGTTGTCATCAATATAAGGGCCGTAAATAGGGAAGCCGTCGGCGGCAAAACCAATAACGGGCGAGGCTTTGCTGTTGTCGTTTGCGTCAAACAAGGCGTTGGGCGTGCCGTGGTAATGGTAGTGGCCGTTTCCTTGCGAGTGGGCATTGTGTGAATCAACATTAAAGTTGTTGGGCGCAAACATCGGGTCTTTACGCCAAGGCGTGCTGATGTCGTTACAGCCTGTTTTACCGCCGCCCACACCAAAGCACCCAGCGGCTAAAATATCGACTTTTACCCCGTTGAGTAAAATCGCATTATCGGTTTGCAACGATAACGCTGTGGCAGTGGCCGCTTTAATAGGCTGCGCGGGTATTTGGTAGCTTAAGTCTTGCGGTGCAACGGTATTGGGGAAGCTGTTTGCGCCGTCGTTAAAGTCGTGATTAGGGATGCCGTTCGTACTGAAAATACAGACATCTTCACTTTGTCGTACCGTTAAGCTGCCATTGAACGCCGTATTGTTATGAATATCATTGGCGGTTGATGTGTAGCTGGCGGCGTAATCGGCGCAGTTTGCGCTGCGCTTTGTGAGAATGGCATGGGTGATGTCTTGGGTTGTGGGGGACGGTGTGGATGTCGATGTTTGCTCGCTCACGCTTTGGGCGTAGGCTTGTAGCTGGCTTATAGCTTGGCTGTAATCGGTGGTGCTATCTAGCAGGTTGGTGTTTTCGCTAATGTCATTCACATCAAACAGCATTTGCGTGTTATCACTTAATTCAATCAGTTTGAGGGTGTTGTCACGCACGGCAAAACCTGTGACATCGCTGCTTTTAAATTCGGTGTAGTTAAAGTCACGTAACGATTGTGCGTTTAGGTTATCGGTTGTTTGGGTCAACAGTGGGCTAAACGAGAGGCTATCGTAAACGGTGTGAGCGCTGCTGCTATCTGTATCGCCTGACGCCAATTGCAAAACAGTGCTGAAAATATCAGTAGCGTTAATTAACGCCGGCTCAATCACACCTGTACGTGTCACGCCTTTGCCCGACACCACCATGGGCACACGAACGCCGCCTTCAAATAACGAGCCTTTACTGTGCGAACCAATATACACGTCGCGGTTAGTGACGCGCGCTGGCGTACCGTTATCGCCAATATAAATCACCACGGTATTATCGCGTTGGGTTGCTGTCATACCATCAAGTAATCGGCCTACCTCGGCGTCCATCGCTTCTATGGCCGCAAAGTAATATGCTTTTGGGTTGCTGCTAATGTCTTCACTGGTGCCCGATAAGGTTGTATCTGAATATAACCCCGCAGGCGGTAAATGAAACGGACTATGAGGCGCGGCATAGGCTAGCCAGACAAACCATGGGTTTGTTTGCTCGTCTATCCAGTTGGCCGCTAAATTTGTGATGTGGCTAGTATGGTATTGCGTTGAGGTACTTTGTACGCCGTTATCGGTAAATTCCCAGTTGTAATAATCGGAAACACCCGAGCTAAGCGAGCCAGCATAATACGGTACGCCAGAATCAGTTGGGTGGTTTGGATCGGCATTGGGGCCGCCCAAGTGCCATTTGCCCATAAGCGCGGCCGACACATTGGCATCGGGTAGTGCATCTAAACGCTTAAATAGCGTGTCTTCGCTGGTCTCCATGCGGGCGGGTACAAAATCTAAACCGCTATTTACGCCGTGCTTGCCCGTCATAATAGCTGCGCGCGTTGTGGTGCAGGCAGGGGTGGCCCAAACGTTATCAAATGTAATGCCGTTTTGAGCCAAGGTATCTAAATTAGGGGTGTTGGGTGTGGTGTCTGAATAGGGGTAAAAGCCCTGTGCATCTACGCCTAAATCGTCGGCAATAATCAATAAAATATTAGGTGATGTTTGTGTGCTAACGGGTGTGCTAGCGGGGGTGTTAACAGCGCTAGCAGATGTAGCATTAAGCGTTGTCTCAGCGGTGGTCGTTGATACGCTAACAGTGGCGTTAACAGCCAGTGTTTGGCCAATATCTAACGTGGTTATCGTATAGCTTGGTTGTGTAGCACCCGCGATAGGCACCATGTTGCGTAGCCATTGGTGTGTCACACTGGTTGAGGGTAAAGGCGTGATAGCTGCATTTAGCGTTGCACCGACATCTACCGCCCCCGTAATGGTTAGTGTTCCCTCGTAGAGAGTGAGTTCGGCGGGTGTTTCTGTTAACGGCTCAATAGGTGATGTCGTTGTATCGCCACCACTAGAGCCGCCGCATGCGGCAAGCAAAAGACTCGTTAACATTAAGCAATATAGCGTGATTTTTTTCATGTCTCTCTCCTTGGATTGCCTAAAGCATAGGCGGCTTTCATGAAGTAAAAACGCCAAAACTAAGAAACTAATGTGAAAGAATACCGTAAGCACCTTGCAAAAAAGCCCATAACACACTAATTTCTAGCCCCAATACTGCAATACATTGAATGTGTGAATAACAAAAGCGAACAATATTTATGAGTGACTCTCCTATTATGGCGGCGCAGGAACAGCTGCCACTCAAGCAATTTACCGAAAAAGCGTATCTCGATTACTCTATGTACGTCATTTTAGACCGTGCTTTGCCGCATGTAGGGGATGGACTCAAGCCTGTACAGCGCCGCATTGTGTACGCCATGAGTGAGTTAGGTTTAAAGGCCAGCGCCAAATATAAAAAATCGGCCCGTACCGTGGGCGACGTGATTGGTAAATTCCACCCGCATGGCGATAGCGCATCGTACGAAGCGATGGTGATCATGGCGCAGCCGTTTTCATTTAGGTATCCGCTTGTTGATGGCCAAGGTAACTGGGGTTCTCAAGATGACCCTAAATCGTTTGCTGCCATGCGGTATACCGAATCGCGTTTGTCGGCCTTTACCGAGGTGTTACTGGATGAATTAGGCCAAGGCACCGTGAACTGGCAACCTAACTTTGACGGCACCTTAGATGAGCCAAAAGTGCTGCCCGCCAAAGTGCCCACGGTATTATTGAATGGTACAACAGGCATTGCCGTGGGTATGGCAACCGATATCCCCGCGCATAATTTAAAAGAAGTGGTCGATGCCACGATTCATTTATTGGATAACCCCAAAGCCAGCGTTGAAGATCTGTGTGAGTTTATTCAAGGCCCCGATATGGCCACCCGTGCGCACTTAATTACACCCAAAGCCGATATTATTAAAATGTACAAAACAGGCCGTGGCTCATTAAAAATGCGCGCGGTATGGCACGAAGAAGATGGCGATGTGGTGATTACCGCCTTGCCGCACCAAGTGAGTGGTGCAAAAATACTTGAGCAAATCGCCGCGCAAATGCAGGCAAAAAAACTGCCCATGGTGGCCGATTTGCGCGACGAATCTGACCATGAAAACCCAACACGTTTAGTGGTGGCGCCACGCTCCAACCGTATAGATATGGCGGGCGTGATGAGCCACTTGTGCGCCACCACCGATCTAGAGCGCAATTACCGCGTGAACTTAAATATGATTGGCATGAACGGCCGCCCGGGAGTGCGCTCGTTAAATACCATTTTAACCGAGTGGCTAAGTTTTAGGCTAGAAACCGTTACCCGCCGTTTACAGCATCGTCTTGATTGGGTCGATCGTCGCTTGCATTTATTAGACGGCTTATTGATTGCCTTTTTGAATCTCGACGAGGTTATTCATATTGTGCGCACCGAAGAGCACCCGCGCCAAGAGCTTATGCAGCGTTTTGGATTATCTGAAGATCAAGCTAATTACATTTTAGATACACGCCTGCGTCAATTAGCGCGCTTAGAAGAGGTCAAAATTCGCACCGAGCAAGAAGCCCTCACCGCCGAAAAGCTCAAGCTAGAAAAAACCCTTGGCTCGCCCCGCATGATGAAAACCCTCATTAAAAAAGACATGCTCGAAGTGGTCAAAAAACATGGCGACGACCGCCGCTCGCAGTTTATTGCTAGCAGCGATGCGCAAGCCTTTAGCGAAGAGCAGCTATTAACCAGCGAAGCGATTACCGTGGTGGTATCTGAAAAAGGCTGGATACGCTCGGCCAAAGGCCACGAGGTTGACCCGCACGGGCTAAATTACAAAGCGGGCGACAGCTTTAAATTAGCCGCACAAGGTAAAAGCAACCAGAGTGTGATTCTGCTAGATTCAACGGGGCGCAGTTACACCTTACCTGCACACAGTTTGCCCTCTGCCCGTGGGCAGGGTGAGCCTGTTACGGGCAGGTTAAACCCACCCAGTGGCGCGCATATGCAAGGGTTAATGCTGGGCGACCAAAGCCAAAAAGTTGTCTTAGCCAGCGATGCAGGTTACGGTTTTATTACCACGCTGGGCGACCTTGCCACTAAAAATAAAGCCGGTAAAGCGGCGTTAACCTTACCTAAAGGTGGGCAAGTATTACCGCCGCTACCTATTAACCAAATTGAAGATACATGGCTAACCGTGTTTACTAACGAAGGCCGTTTGTTGGCATTTGAGGCCGCGCAGTTACCTGTTTTAGGTCGTGGTAAAGGGAATAAGTTAATTAGCATTAGCGGTGCACGTGTGGAAAGCCGCGAAGAGTATGTGATAGCTGTTATGGCTATGCGCGCCGATCAAACCTTAAAAGTAGAGTCCGGTAAGCGCCATATTAATTTGCGTTTTAAAGATTTAGAGCACTACTTTGGTGACAGGGGCAAACGTGGTAATAAATTACCGCGAGGTTTTCAGAAGATTGATAATGTCGAATTAAATTAAGTGTTTTTACTGTTTTTACTGTTTTAAATGTGCAAGTCGTTAGCTGGTTTATTTATAAAAAGCCAGCTAACGTTTTGATTCTATTTGTTTTAGTTTTTTTTTATTGATATGTTTAATATTCTTATAGCTAAAGTTTATTACTTATTGTTTTTTTGGCGCGGCAAGCGTCTTTGTGCCTTTTAATGTCACATTGATTAAAATGAATCGAATTTAAACTTGAAAATACTAAATTTGGATGACAAAATCTTTACTCATTTTTGGTTCGCAAGGCTTTCTACTAAGCGCTGCTCTACAAAAATTTGCCGCTAATAAAAAAAATTAAGAAGAGTAAATATGTCTGAATTTCGTAAGCATGGACGTTACGCCGTTTCTAGTGCGATGACATTTACGCATTACCGTATCGGCCAATGGACAGCTTTTACACGAGATATGTCTGAAACAGGTATGTTTGTAGATTGTCCGACATTAGCGCGCTCACTTCAGCCTGGCGAAAAGTTGGCTGCCACTATTCAAACGCCAGATCAAACCATTAACGCTGTGGTACGCGTGGTGCGTATTGGCTACGACGGCGTCGGTTTTACATACGATTAATAGCCGCTTCTTTTCGTTAAAATGGTAGCCTTGGTGTATTCCATTTTATACGCGTTTTCATACCAGCACTTTCTTATTTATTTTTACCTTCTTAATCTGTATTTCCTATGCGCAGGCTCTAATCTGTATTAAAGATCCCCTAAGTTTTTTCTTAACGCGTCTAAATATTTTTTATTTTGTTGTTTGTCGAGTGGCGTATGCGTGCTGTCAGCGATTTCTAGCCGTTTTGGCTTGCTAAATTTTTCGCCTTTTTTAAGTTGCTGCAGCATGTGCTCGTAATGCTTTTTAAAAATAGGAAATGTGATGTATTCGCTATTAGACTGCAAGAAAAACCAATCACTGGCCGCGCCGGCGTGGTAAACAATCGGGTGCGACCAATTAAAATTAGCCTTAGGTGAAGGCGCTTGGCAGGCTTCTATAAAGGCTTGATGCGCCGAGGCCAAATTGGGTTGCGATACCGTTTGGCAGGCATCGAGCATTTTTTTAAGTGTGGGTAGAAACTCGGTTTCTTTTACCACTTCACGTGCTGCCAACATAATAATATTAGGGGCAAATCCCTTGAGTGCCTCAAGCCACAACCGCTTTATATGCGTTAAATCTTTGTTATTAGAAAACGCCTTAAAGTACTGGTTATGGTAATTAAGCTGAAACAACGCAAATACTTGGTTGATTGCGTTAATGTACTCATCGCTTGGGGTTTTAGATGGCCCAGCTTCTGTCGTTAAGTTGTTCTTCAATGCTTATATCCCGTGTTGAACGTGATGGATCGTTTGATTGCCCTTGCGCAGCAGGTGCATGATTAAAGTTTTTTGCCCACTGGCGTTTAGCGTGCTGTAAAAAGCGTGTATTCCAAGAGTGGTGCACTTGGTTAGACTCTTTCCAGTATAAAATAAACTCGGGTATTAACGCCTTGGCAAAATGCGTATCGATATTGGCTAAGCGTAAAATATCATACACATCGTTTGATGGCTGCCATGTTGCGCTAATGGGATGTGGCTCGGTGTGGTGCTCGATGGCACGGGTAAATTTATTCCATTGCATACGTACATGCTGAATAAATTTAGAGTTCCATGTTTTGGCTGCATCGCCTCGTTCTTGCCAGTATAAAACAAATTCGGGTATGGCATCTTCGACAAAATCACGGCTAATGCCTGCATGGCGTGTGAGTACGTCCATGGCGTCGGGGCTGGGTTTCCACGCGGCTGTCATGGCGGTGTTCAAATCTTTTTTAGCTTGTGCGGCTTGGTAGTCGCGCCATTTAAACATGGTGTGTTGCACAAATTTGGCTCCCCACGAGCGATGCGCTTCTTTTCGCTCGCGCCAGTAGGTCACAAACGACGCAAGTTGCTCCATGGCAAACGCCTCGCCAATGCCGTGTTGCGCTAACTGGTTAAGGGTATCGGTTGAAGGTCGCCATTGCGCGCCTAAATAATTCTTCCCAAACTCTTGGTTTATCTCGTCGTATTGTGTCTCGTTGAGGGTAATGTGTGGCGGCAGGATGGCGGCTTTTTGCGCAGCTTGTGTCGGGGGCTTTTGTGCGTGTGCTGAGTTATTAGCCGTGCTGTTGCGCGCAGGGGTATTTTGAGTCGCGTTATGCGCAGAGCGATGCTGAATTGAATGGTTTTGAGTTGAACGGTTCTGGGCTGAATGGTGTTGGTCAGAACTAGGCTGAGTAGCGCTAATATTGGGCGCTTGTGCGTTATGAGTAGCACGCTCATTAAACGCATATTTAAACGTATCTTGCTTACCAAATAACGTCGAGCCAATCAGCAATACGCCTTTATCGCGTAGGCTATTACATACACGGGCAATATCGTGCATGCTCCAAAAAGGCAGGGCCTCCTGTACTGGTTGACATGGCAGTGTGAGCCAAACAAACCCGTTGTTAGGCGCTGTGCTTGCAAGCGTACTAAGGGTATTAAGCGTCGATAGTAATACGGCCTCTTCGAGCCCAAGGGTAACGGCCAGCGAGGGGTACACTAAAATGGGGTGTTCGGGGATAAGCGAGCTTTTCATACTAAAACCTTTTGGGCGCGGCATGGGCATACCCGTTAAAACGTAGGCCAATAGTGTACAGCAAATTTATTTTATTGGCTGCGTGTTTGGTTGTCTGTTTGGTTGTCTATTTGGTTGTCTATTTGGTTATATGTTTGAACATATGTTTGGCGGTATATTTAGGGAGGCGTTGGCCAGACAGCTTTGTTGTTGCTTGCTTGTTGTTACTTGCTTATTTGTTGTTGCTTGCCAGAAAGTGCACCCATAAAACCGTGATAAACTCTATTTTATTTCTTACGCTACGGCATGCATCAGAGATGCCTCACATTGATTAAAGGGTTTACGGTTATGTTTGAACATAATAAAGAGCTAGAAAAAGCCCTGTCTTTTTCGCGCTTTGATACGTCTCATTTTTTATCTACCTGTTCTGATCACCCTTTTGATTTAGACGATAAAACTTGGGCGTGTGCCGAGTATTATTACCACGCCAATATGGTGACTAGCCCCATTGCTATACGTAAAATTTTGGCGGCGCCCACGGGTAAAGCGGCACATAAAATTGGGAGCGCGTGGTATCGGCCTAAGCGCAAAGATTGGAAAACCGTTCGCCAAACCCTAATGACTCGTGCGCTATATACCAAGGCCATGGCGCATCAAGAGGTAAAAAACGCCTTGTTAGAAACGGGTGACCAGCCCATTGTTGAGACATCGATGTACGATCACTATTGGGGTTTAGGTCGCGATCAGCGCGGCGAGAATACGCTAGGTAAAATCTGGATGAATATCCGCGATAAAATTCGGCAAGATGAGAGTGCTTCTTCGTTACAAGATAGCAGTAATAGTAATGGTAATAGTCGCTCCACCACAAACTCCACAAAACAAGGTTAAGTTATGGCAAAGCAAAAAGTAGGGTTTGTTTGCCATGATTGCGGTGCCGATTACAGCAAGTGGCAGGGGCAATGTGGCGAGTGTGGCCAGTGGAATACCGTGCAGGAAGTGCGTTTAGGCGCAGCAAGTAAATCGGCTTCGGGCGGTGCTAAAAGCGGTTATGCGGGTGCGGGTTTATCAAAAGTCACGGCCCTTAAAGATATCGACCTTGCCGAGCTGCCACGCGTATCGTCGCAATTTAAAGAGTTAGACCGTGTACTGGGCGGTGGTTTTGTGTCGGGCTCGGTTGTTTTAATGGGCGGTCACCCGGGGGCGGGTAAATCTACGCTGTTGTTGCAGGTGTTATGTGCGTTGGCGGCGCACAGCGAGGCGTTGTATGTGACGGGCGAGGAATCCCTTCAGCAAGTGGCTATGCGGGCGCAGCGTTTGGGCTTGCCTGCCGATAAACTCCAGTTATTATCGGCTACCGATGTGGATGCCATTACCTACAGTGCGCAGCAAATGCAGCCTAAAATTATGGTGGTCGATTCGATACAGGTGATGCATCAAAGTGATATTTCATCTGCGCCCGGCAGTGTATCGCAGGTACGCGAGTGTGCGGCTACGTTGACGCGTTATGCGAAGCAGTCGGGCACGGTGCTTATTTTGGTGGGGCATGTGACAAAAGAGGGCAGCCTTGCTGGGCCAAAGGTGTTGGAGCATATTATTGATTGCTCGATCATGATTGAGGGGGCAAATGACAGCCGTTTTCGCACGTTACGGGGCACTAAAAACCGCTTTGGTGCGGTGAATGAGCTAGGCGTGTTCGCCATGACCGAGCAAGGTTTAAAAGAGGTGTCTAACCCGTCGGCGATTTTTTTGCAGCGCTCAGATGAGATTGCATCGGGCTCGGTGGTGATGGTGATGTGGGAGGGCACGCGGCCTTTGTTGGTCGAGATTCAAGGTTTGGTCGACGATTCTAGCATGGGTAACCCAAGGCGCGTGACGGTTGGCTTGGATCAAAATCGCCTGTCGATGTTGTTGGCCGTCATGCATCGCCATGCGGGTTTGATGGTGGGCGATCAAGATGTGTTTGTAAATGTGGTAGGCGGTGTAAAAATTATGGAAACGGGTGCCGATTTAGCGCTGTTGTTGGCGTTGGTATCGAGTTTTCGTGATACGCCTTTGGCGCGTGATTTGGTGGTGTTTGGCGAGGTGGGTTTGTCTGGCGAGATACGGCCTGTGCCTTCAGGGCAGGAGCGGTTACGCGAGGCGGCCAAGCACGGTTTTAAGAAAGCGATTGTGCCTAAGGGGAATATCCCACGCGAGACGCTAAAGGGCATGGAGATTATTGGTGTAAGTAAGTTGAGTGAGGCGATTGAGGCTATTTAGCTTGATTGCTGATTGCTGATTGTTAGATAGTTTTGGAGAAAATTAGGTAGTTGTAGGGTAGTTGGATGGAAACGCTCTGATCATTGTGCCGAACACGCTGTGGATACTTCCTTGTACGCTCTTGTCGGCGTCCTGCCTCCAAAGGTTCGTCACAATGATCAGAGCGTTTCTTGTAGCCTGCGAGAGCATGTTTTATTTGGTCGTTTGTTTAACGAGTGTGAATACATTTACTCACTCGGTGCAGGCAGTGCGGCGTCTAGCTGCAGTAGTGCGCAGGGGCGGCCGCGTTCATTTAAGGATGTGCCGGTAATACGGGCAATAATGCAGGGTTTGGTCTCGCCTTCGCGGTAGATATTTTGCAAGAAGGCAAAACGCACTTTGGATACGCGTTCAAGGTCGGTGCCTATCCAGTAGTGGTCGCCGGGTTTGAGCGGTTGCTTGTAATCTATTTCAGCTTTGGTCACCACAAGGTGAATGCCTTCGGCGGTGAGTTTGGCAAAGTCGATGTTGAGGTGCTGCAAAAACTCGTGGCGGGCATGCTCTAGGTAGTTTTGATATACGCTGTTATTCACAATGCCTTGTAGGTCGCATTCGTAGTCGCGAACTTTATCTTTATGTATAAATTGGTATGTCATGAATATGTCCTTTTTTGATGCCCTTAATGTGTTGAAAGTGCGTATAATCGCCGTCTACATTTATTTTAACAGGAGATACACATGAAAATTGCATTAATGATGGAAAACAGCCAAGCGGGTAAAAACGCGACGGTTCTTGAGCAGCTAAATACGGTTGCTGGCCCATTAAACCACGACGTATTTAACGTGGGTATGAGCGATGAAAACGATCACCACTTAACCTATATTCACCTTGGTATTATGGCGAGTATTCTGCTGAATTCTAACGCGGTAGATTTTGTTATTTCGGGTTGTGGTACGGGCCAAGGCG
The DNA here is from genome assembly GCA_937920545.1 of uncultured Saccharophagus sp. Taxonomy (GTDB): domain Bacteria; phylum Pseudomonadota; class Gammaproteobacteria; order Pseudomonadales; family Cellvibrionaceae; genus Saccharophagus. The sequence goes on along the minus strand of CAKZUG010000076.1, from coordinate 13,140 downwards.
CGATGATGTCACTTAACTTACATCCAGGTGTCAATTGCGGTTATTGTTTAGATCCTTCAGATGCGTTTTTGTTTAACCAAATTAATAACGGTAATGCGTTAGCGTTAGCGTTTGCAAAAGGGTTTGGTTGGGGTGCAGAATTAAACGTGCGTTATATGTTTGAAAAAGCCTTAACCGGCGAGCGCGGTGCGGGTTACCCCGTTGAGCGTAAAGAGCCACAGGTTAAAAACGCGGGAATTTTAAACGAAGTAAAAGCCGCCGTAACAAAAGAAAACTATTTAGATACATTGCGTGCAATTGACCCAGAGCTTGTTAAAACAGCGGTAAGCGGCGAGCGCTTCCAGAAGTGTTTCTTTGATAACTGTCAAAACGACGAGATTGCCGCTTACGTTAAATCGATTGTTGGTTAATGTTATTGGTTAATACTAATAGCTAGTTATTTAGCGTGTTAATTTTTTTATGTTTGATGTTAATAATTGAAAATTAAAATAACACGTTACTATTTTTTACATAAGCGTTTAATGCGCTAATATTTTACATGTTAATACTTAAAGCCCGTTTTTACGGGCTTTTTTGTGCCTCTTTTTATTTACTGATGCAATAAAGGTTAGATAATGGATATTCGTAGCCAAATTAAAAGTGCCATACTCGATTTTTTACAACTGCATACCCCGCAATTTGTTGATCTTATTTACAGCGCTATTATTGTGGTGTGGATGGCTGTTGTATGGGTGGCGGTGTACCTTATTTTGCATCGCGTTGTGCGTGCGTATCTTAAAAAAATACCGCTTATGGAGGCGAATTTTTTTGAGGTGTTGTTTTTTAAGTACAGTTTGTTTAGCCGCGTTGCATTGGTTGTGCAGGGGTGGGTTATTTCATTGCAGGCCACGTTTTGGTTAAGTGACCAAGGGACTTTTTACTATTTGGTCACCAAGGCGGCAGGTATTTGGATGCTGGTTTTTTCCTTGCTGGCGTTTTTCTCGGTTGCAAACAGTATTCATTATTTATTGCAACGCAAGCGCTCTATGGCGGCGTTCCCGTTAAAAGGGTTGTTTCAAACGTTTAAATTAATTGCGGTGGTATTATTTTGTATTGCGGCGTTTTCGGTTGTGTTAAATAAATCGCCAATTATTTTATTCAGTGGTTTAGGTGCGATATCGGCCGTGTTGTTGTTGGTGTTTAAAGATCCAATACTGGGTTTGGTGTCGGGGGTGCAGTTATCGGCTAACCGTATGTTATCGGTGGGCGACTGGTTAGAAATGCCTAAATACAATGCCGATGGCGATGTACTAGACATCAGTTTAACCACTGTAAAAGTGCAAAACTGGGATAAAACCATTACCACCATACCCACTTATGCGCTTATTTCTGAGTCGTTTAAAAACTGGCGCGGTATGAGTGAATCAGGCGGGAGGCGTATTAAGCGCAGTATTTTTATCGAGTCAAAAACCGTGCGATTTTTGCAAGCAGAAGATATTAGCCGGCTTAATAAAGCCAATTTTTTAACAGGTTATTTGGCCGAAAAAGTCGATATGCTTGAGCAAGAAAACACGCTTAAAAAAACCGATTTAACCAGTTTGCTTAATGGCCGCCGTTTAACTAATTTAGGCACGTTGCGTGCGTATTTACTGGCGTATTTAAAAGCACACCCCAATATTCATCCGTCAATGACTTTACTGGTGAGGCAGCTTGCGCCTACATCGCACGGCTTACCATTAGAAATTTACGCGTTTACCAACACCACAAACTGGAATGAATACGAGGATATTCAATCTGATTTATTCGATCATATTATCGCCGTGGTGGGGGAGTTCGATTTAAAAATACACGAAGCCCCCACAGGTAGCGATATTTTGGCGCTTAAGCAGCATTAATTATGTTTAGCTTCCAGCAGACTTAGCCCTCAACAGTTTAGGCCCCAGCACTTGGCTCTCAATACTTAGCCTCCAGCACTTATTCTCCAAAGAGTGATTCCCTGGCTGCGTCGCAAATAAGCGATACAGCTAGGTGCTTGATTTTTCGCTCGGCAGAAATCGCATAAAAGCTTTGGGTGAACTCACGTGTTTGCCCAATGGCTTTCACGTTAAATGCGTTGCACACTTCTTTTGTCATGACGCTTGGCATAAAAAAGATACCTGCACCTTCTTTGCCAAATGATTTCATTAGCGCGCTATCATCAAATTGTCCTTTAATAACAGGGCTAATATTTCTTTTTTCTGTCCATTTATCAAACTGTTGGCGTATTGCATTTTGCTTGGTGGGTAACAGTATGGGCGCGCCATTAAGCGATTCAGGAAAGTTAGGTTTGTATTTATGTACAAGGTGCGGGCTAACAAAAAAGGTAATGCCGCTCTCGCCCAGTTTGTGGTTAAACGCTTGCACGCTGAGCTCGCCATTTAACGGTGTATCGCTTAACACCATATCCACTTTATGCACCGCAAGTTCGGCAATAATATCGGCAATGGGGCCTTCTTTGCAGGTAAGTGTAACGGGTTGTTCCATGTGCAAAACAGGGTCAATAATTTTATGCACAATGGTTTTGGGCAACGCGCTAGATGCACTCACAATAAATTCAAGCGGCCCCACGGCGGGCACACCGCGCAATACATCGCTTAATTCACGGCCTAAATCAAAAATATCATCGGCATAACGCAGTACTAAACGGCCAGTATCGGTTAATGCTAAACCCCTACCTGCTTTATTAAACAGAGGGCTACCAATGCGGTTTTCTAGTAGCGATAACTGCCCACTAATGGTTTGCGGCGTAATATGCAACGCTTTACTCGCCTGCGCAATACTGCCTTCGTGTGCAACCACCCAAAAATAATGTAAGTGTTTGTAATTGATATTTTCTGGCATAAAAGACCCTCAATAAAGCGTCATGATATATATAAAGACAGATGTAGTGAATAGTATAAAGGGCTTAGCTAAGAAGGGACATATAATCGTCATTTTTATGGCGGTATTTATTGATGGCTATAACGGTAACATCGCTATCAATACTATTCATTTTAATACGTTTAAAGTTACTGCTAAGACTATCTGCTAATAACGATGTGTATCGTTATTGGGCTTAATGGATGTTGTGTGTTGTTCTGCTATTGTGAATTAAATAGTATGATTTTTATCCAGATGTAACAGGGAATCAAGTTCAATGATAATGAGTAATCGGCTATCAAGCTGGCAGTATAAATTATATTTTGTTGCTGTGACGCCAATAATATTTTCTATCCTTATAATTTTTATCGCTTTACATTCATTGTCTGAGCAGAATTCAGAGTTAAAAATAACGTCAGATAATATTCAATTAAGGCAGCACTCAGCCGTTGAGTTTTTAGCGGCTAATTTAAAGCTACAGGGTAATATTAAATACTTAATTGCTGTAGATGATCTAGCCCAAATCCATAATCGTGCTATAGCCACCATTAAGTCGTCAGCGATTTTAGATGAGCAATTACAGCGGCTGTATAAAGCGATGCCAGGCGATATTGATATTAGTACTATGCAGGCGCTTTATATTAAGGTTAAACAAAAAACAATAAAAATTATTGGTGAAGCCAAGCGTAATAATGATAGAGAAGCGATTGACATACTTTTAAATTTAGAACCCATTATTAAAGAACTAGATGAATTAGCAAAAATTAAAGTAGAGAACGAACTTAGTGCTTTAAATTTACTTGAAAAAAACAATAACTTAAAGAATAAAAAATTATCTATATATTTAATCGGTATTTTACTCTTTGGCAGTATTATTAGTATTGTAATTTGTCTTTTTATTGGCCGTTTATTAAGAGTAAAAGTCACTCAGGTAGACAAGATAGTTTCGTCTTTTAAAAATGGCTATTTAAATAGCCATGCTATGGTTCATGGGAATGATGAAATATCAAAAATGGCAGGTAGCATCTGCGCCACTATTAAAAATACGTCAGAAAATGTTAAGAAAATAGTCTTAGAAACAACAACGCTAAAGGAAAGTAACAATGTGGTGTCTCAATCAATTGTTAATTTTTCTAAAAATATTTCTGCCCTAGAAAATACCTATAAAAACATTGATACAAGTACACAACAGATCGTGTCGCTTAGTAGCGATATTTCTGGATCACTCTCTGTAGCAAAAGAAAAGAGCACAATAGCATGTTCACAAGTTAGTAGTGCATTGGATAAATGCAGTATCAACTTTACACATTTAGAAGATGTAGAAAATAGTATTAGTGAGTCATCAGAGAATACAAAAAAAATGCGTGATACTGTCGATACTATTACGTCAATATCTGTCAATATTTCTGAAATATCCAACCAAACTAATTTACTTGCTCTTAATGCCGCCATTGAAGCTGCTAGAGCAGGGGAGTCTGGGCGTGGTTTTGCGGTGGTGGCAGATGAAGTTCGTAACCTAGCTCAGCGTTCTAATGATGCCGTAGATGAAATTGCAAATTTAGCGACTGCTCTTACGGGTAGCGTGCAAAAAACAATGGAAAATATGGATATAACATGTCAAAAAATCAACACCCACAGAATAGAATTTAAAAATACGCTTTTGGATATAGAAAACGCCAATCAAATTATTAGTCAGGCGGGCGATTACGTGGTTTCTGCAAATGAGATTGGCCACCAGCAAAAAAATGAGGCTAAAAAAATAATGGAAAAGAGCCAATGTTTGAAAGATGTTATTGTGAATACCTCCGAAGCCACTGTGTTGATCGAGGGTGTATCACAAAGTTTGACATCGTCTACCGGCAGAATGCACCAATTAGTTAATCACTATAAAGTTTAAGGAGAAAGGCAGTGAGAGTAATATTAATAAGCATGCTGTTTAGTTTTCCTATGCAGTGTTTAGCTAATAATTATGTTTTTGAAGCGGGGCATGCATCCCTTCAGGAATGGTTACTTCCTGATGAAGTACCATCCCCTAAAAGCAACCCACAAACACAGCAGAAAATTGCATTAGGTAAACAATTATTCTTTGATAACAGGTTGAGTGGTAATAAAGGGATGTCCTGTGCGAGTTGTCATTCACCTGATAAAGGCTGGGCAGATAATTTACCCACAGCAATAGGGAATAAAGGTAAAGTTTTGGGTCGTGCATCCCCAACCATAATGAATACTGGGTTCAATGACATACAGATGTGGGATGGGAGAAGCCCTACTCTAGAGGATCAAGCGCTTGGCCCGTTAGAATCTGATGTCGAGATGCATACTGATATGGCGGAACTGCTCTTGTTTTTAAATAACTCTGCTTATACTCCTATTTTTAACAGAGTATTCCCCTCCAAAGGCGTATCAAAAGAAACGATGGCGCAAGCGATAGCGGCATTTGAGCGTACACTTGTGAGTAATAATTCGCCCTTCGACCAGTGGGTTAAAGGCGATTCTGGCGCATTAACGCAAAACCAAATTAATGGTTTTAAGTTATTTGTAGATTCAGAAAAAGGTAACTGCGCGGTTTGTCATAGCGCTCCAAACTTTACCGATAATGGATTTCATAATTTGGGTTTGGCTTCTTTTGGGCAAGAAAAGCCCGATGTAGGCCGGTATGCGAAAGTCCCTATTAAATTAATGAAGGGTGCATTTAAAACCCCTACTATTAGAGACATTACATTATCGGCACCTTATTTCCATGATGGAAGTGCTTCAACGCTAGATAAAGTCATGGTGCATTATATTAAAGGCGGTGAGGTGAAAACGAACCTCTCACCTAATTTAAAGGTGCTATCGTTAACGAATAAAGAAACTTCCGATATCATTGCATTCATGCAATCGCTCACTACACCGCCTGAACCATTTAATTTACCTGTTTTACCACTATAAGGAACATAATATGATATTGCGCTTATTAATTGTAATGCTTTTTTTATCATCTAATGCATACAGTGCAAGCCCTGTGGTAGTTGGGCAAAAAGATAAAGCGTTCACGGTCGAAACCATTAATATAAAAGTGGGGGATAAGGTCAGATTTAAAAATGAAGACCCTTTTTTTCATAATGTCTTTAGTTTATCTGATACGGCTTTTTTTGATTTAGGCTCTTTCCCTAAAGGTGAACATCGAGATATTACTTTTGATAAAGCAGGTGTTATTGATGTTGAGTGTGCTATTCATCCCTCTATGAAAATGACAATAAATGTAAAGGAATAATGTTTTGAAAAAGACATATTGTATTGTTTTATTATATTGCTTTTTTTTCTGTGGTAATGCTTTTTCAGAAAAAACATTACCCACATTAAATCTTGGCGCAAAAGTTTATCAGGAGCGTTGTGTACTATGTCATGGCTCTCAAGCTATGGGGGAGGGTGCGCTAGCGTTAGCTATAAAAGATTACCCTAATACTAATTTACTGGTGTCGCCTAAGTTTAAATCTAAAGAAGCTATTCACAAGGTGATTGTTAGTGGCGCGATGCTGCCAAATGTATCTCAATATATGCCGCCAATGGGAAATGAGCTGACATGGACAGAGCTTGAAAGTGTCGCATTGTTTGTGCAGTACTTTCGCTCTGAAACCCCAGATGCTTTAGCGATGCTGGAGTCGGCCAGTTCAGACGTACAGACTGTTGATGTTGAGCTGGGCCGAGCTATTTTTAATGCACGCTGTACATTATGCCACGGTGATACAGGCAAAGGGGATGGCCGCATGAGTAAAGTTATTACATCTCCTCCGCCGTTTAATTTAACTCTTAGCGCTATTCCCAAGTCTTATGTTATAAAAATTATCTCTCAGGGTGGCGCGGCGCTAGGTCGTTCTCCTCAGATGCCACCTTGGGGGGAGCAGCTAGGGAAAAAAGAGGTAGAATCTGTAGCTAATTACCTTTTTACTCTTAGGACGTTATAGTTATCTTGTAGTCTGCCGTTTTGTATTGCCGTATATTTATCTCGTCTATTTTAGTCATCAAGAGTATTTGATGTACATGCTTCTTGCGATGCAAAGTCAATTTCAAGCGCGGCTTTCTCTTCAAAGTGAGTAGGTAACTGGCCTTTAATAGAGGGAGCTAGATTTTTAAACTCACCGACTTGCTTGACCAGATTACCTTTACCACTTACTAGCTGATTTTCTGCTTTCGTATAAGCATCTGTTGCGCTATTAAGCCCTTTTTTTATTGCATCGAAGCTACCTAAGAAAGTGTTAAGTTTTTTAAATACGCTTTCGGCACGCTTAGCCAATGCAGCAGTATGTTTGTTTTGATCTTCAAAACGCCAAAGCTGTTTAACTATATTTAAGCTGGTAAGCAGTGTGGTGGGTGTAGCCACTAGAACATTATTGTCTATAGCCTTTTGAAACAAAGTCTCATCTGCCTTTAGCGCCTCGACAAAAGCCGACTCTATTGGTACAAACATAAATACCATCGCGGGAGAGTTTAGATTGGGCAAAGCGTAATAGTCACGTGCGGCCAATTCATTAATACGTTCGGTCATTGCTTTAACATGTTCATTGAGTGCTGACTGTCTTGTTGTATCATCTTCTGCATTTACATAGCGTGTATAGGCGTTAAGCGAAACTTTAGCATCAATAATTAAATGTTTCTTTTGGGGTAAAAAGACAACCGCATCGGGCCGTTTTCGTCCGTCTTCTGTTGTGATGCTCATTTCACGTTTGTAATCACTCCCCAGTTGTAGGCCCGCACGGTCTAGAACATTCTCTAATACTAACTCTCCCCAATTACCCTGTAGCTTTTTTTGACCCTTGAGTGCGGTTGATAACTCATGCGCTTCGGTCGTAATCTGTAGGTTTAAATCTCTAAGAGTTTCGATCTCTTTTTTAAGCTCGCTTCGCTGTGTTGTTTCGCGGTGGTGAATATCCTGTACTTCTTTTTTGAATTGATCTATTGATTGCGTAAACGGATTAATGATTGATTGTAAACTTTGCTGGCTAGTATTTTGAAGTACGCGGCTTTTTTCTTCTAATATTTGTTGCGATAAAACTTTAAATTGCTCGCTGAGGCCAGCTTTTTGTTTTTCGAAGGCGCTCACCTCTCGGTGATGACTTGCTTCACGCTCTGTCATTTCAGTGGTAAGTTGTGTATGGCTATTATTAAGTTTTTGAAAGTCTTGAGTTAGTTTCTCATAATGAGTATTAGCGTTTTCTAGCTGCTCTTTTAACGCTTGAATATGTTGCTGATTGTGCTCCGATGTCGCAAGCAATACCTCGCTTTTTTTGTCGGCAGTTATCCACTTTTGACGTTGCTGCTGGTTATCATTTTCAAGTTCAGCTATGTGTGTTTTTTGTTGATTAATCGTATTTTGATCATGTATTTGTCGTTGTTTGAATGCGTCTTCGCGTTCAGTAAGGCTATTAATAGTGAGTGCATCACGCTGTACTTGCTTTGTTAGGTTGCTAGCCGTGCTGTTCAGTGCTTCTTCTTGCATATACAGAGTGCTTAGCTTTTGTGCCTGTTGGTTTACATGCTCTTTTAGCCGGTTTTTATAACGTGCTGTTAAAAATAGTGTTAAGACTACGCTAACGATAGCTGATAAGATAACGGCTATAAAAACAATAATAAGTACATCGCTTGTAAGAGTGTTTTGCATTTTGTATCCGCTGTAGGCAAAATAACAGTGTATCAGGTAATGTCACACTCATTCATATGAGTTTTTAGCGGTATGTATACCGCTTGGCTTTTGCTTTATACCGTTCAAACCATAATAAAAATAGAGTAGGCCATAATTTAAGGCTTAACCAATCATGCATTCAAATGTAATAATTTAGGACACACCATGAAACTAAAGATAATTTTAGGGATTCTGGCACTTATTTTTTCGGGGCAATCGTTAGCCGTTAACTGGTCGGCTGAATGGATCTGGACAAAACAACGTGCTGGTATACCCAATAGTTGGGTTGCACTTCGTAAAGACATCCAGATAGATAAAGTCGGCAGTGAATCTATTGCCTATATTAGCGCCGATACCAAATACTGGTTATGGATTAACGGTGAGCTTGTTGTATTTGAGGGGGGCTATACTGGCGGCCCAAGTCCTGTGGTTGCATCGCCTCGTGTTGATGATTTCCCTATTGCATCTAATAAATATTACGATACTGTCGATATTAAAAAATACCTCAAAAAAGGTAAAAATACGATTGCCGCACTGGCATGGTATTACGGCGACAACGGTAAAAAAGGGACGCATATATCGGCAAGTAAAGCAGGCTTTATTTTTCAGGCACAAGTTGGTAAGCAAACCATTGTTTCGGATGCCACATGGAAAGCCAAAGAGCATGATGCGTACTTACCCGTAGAAAAAAAGCCTCCATTTAGAGTTGCTGCATGGAGCATTAACTATGATGCCAATAGCGATATGGGCGATTGGACAGGTCAAGCTTGGTATTTACCTGGTTACGATGACAGCGAATGGAAACCCGCCAAAGGCATGCATAGCCCACCGCGCGCGCCATTTTATAGCTTATACCCTAGCGAAATCCCTATTTTAAACAATTACGGGTTGGCAAATTGCAGTAATTTTTCTGATAAAGACTTTCCGTTTATCAGTGATGGCAAAAAAATTAAATGTGTTTTAGATTTCAATAAAAACATCACACCTTATTTTGATATTGAGGCGGACGCAGGTTTAGATGTGTATGTCGATTCAAACATGCGCTTAAATACCATTGAGACCTTCTATAAAACAAAAGCGGGTCGCCAGCAGTTTGAGTCACTTTCGTGGATGAATGCACGTGTCATTGAATATACCATCCCCAAAGGAGTGACGGTTCACGGTTTAAAATACCGTTGGACAGGCGTGGGTTCAACCCCGGGTCACTTCGAATCAAGTGATGAGTGGCTAACCCGTATTTGGGACATGGCCGAAAACACACTATATATTTGTGCCCGTGATAACTTCATGGATACGCCCGACCGCGAACGAGGGTTGTGGATTGGTGATGTTGCCGACCAAGCCAGCTACCTATTTTATTCAATGGATCAGCCCGGCCGTGATTTACTGAAAAAAGCCATTAAAGTCACTATGGGTTTTAGCGATGCGCAAACAGGTATCTTTGCGGGCTTAGGGCCTGGTCGCTTTAGAGAACTACCAGCACAGAGCTTACAATTTATTGAGCAAGTAGTATGGCATTATTACTACAATACGGGGGATAAAGAGACGTTAGAGTATGCCTACCCATACGTACATAAATATTTAACGCTCTGGGGGACAAAAGAAAACGGCTTGCCTACTTTCCGTGCGGGGCATTGGAAGTGGACTGATTGGGGGCCGCAAGAAACAATCGATTACGATGTAATACAAAGTGCGCTCTATTATAGTGCGTTGGTGTCTGCTCGTAAGATGGCCGTTGCTTTAAATGATAAAACGCATATGAGCTTTTATAATGGTCGTATTGCCTCGCTTAAACAGGCTTACCAAGCACATTTTTGGCAAGACGGTTTTTACAGTAGCAACCCTAAAAAATTCAAAGATGACCGAGCAAATGCGATTTCTATTTTATTTGGTTTGGCAAAGCCCGAGCAATATCAACAAATAGTCGATAACGTATTAGTACCTAATCAGTTTGCTAGCCCGCATTTTGAGTGGATGATCTACAACGCGATGGCCATAGCAGGGCGCTATGACGACGCCATCACCCGCATGAAAACGCGGTATGGGAAGCAAGTAAATAATCCTGCGCTATCAACACTTGCCGAGTACCTACCCTCTGGCGGCACCGAAAACCACGCTTGGAATGCACCCAGCACTGTGTTGAGTCAGTATATAGCGGGTATAGAGCCTACCGATGTTGCATGGGCCACGTATCACGTATTACCCAATATGGCGCATATGACACATGTTAAGCAAAAAGTACCTAGCGTAAAAGGGGATATCGACTTTGAGATAACACGCGATACGGAACACGTTAAAATAACCTTAACGTCACCTAAAAATACTGTAGCCATGGTAGGAGTACCAAAAGCATACTTTGATATTGCAACGGTTAAATTTAATCGCAAAACAGCATGGGAAAAAGGCACAGAAAAGAACTTAAAGAACGTTCGTTTTGTAGGCGAAAATGATAAGTACTTAAAGTTTGAGGTTAAGCCTGGTGAGTGGACTGTCACTGCAGATAAGTAGCGTCATATCTCACTGATATAGTAACCCAGTATTATAAATTTTTATTGCGTAGTGAATTCGTATAAAAAGTAAAACAATAAGAAAAAATAGCCATTATTTTTTCTTATTGTTGATTCATTAAAAATAAAAAAATTATGCTTTTTCTAGGGTCATATATACTAGCGTTTGGTTCAATAATTGGTATGCAATCTCACCAAATGTCATTGGGCCGGTTAATGTGCCCGTTTTTTTACCTTCTAGCTCGCAGTACAAGAAATTCAAAATACAGTTACACGAATAAGCGATGTCGCCTGTATTTGTTGCCGGTAATGCTGTATCAAATTCGCTAATATAATCATCCATGGGTTTGGCAAACTTATATTCTACATCCGGGTAAACAGGTGCATATAAGTTTACTTCATTTTCTAATACTTCTTGAATACTCACATTGACCATCACACCAGAATAGTTGGCCACTAATGGCAGGCGTGTATCAATATTATTGTCTTTAACATACTGAGCAAAGTTCATTTTTGAGCCATTAACGGTACAAGACTCTACATTAAAGCCATTCTTTTCAAACGTAATGGCGGCACCATTACCTTGCTGAAATAAATTAACAATTTTAATATTAGCAATTTGATGCTCGGGTAGGGGCACATGTATTGCCGCTGCTTGGGTATCACTCAATAAGCCTGCCGCTGGGCCAAACCCTACTTTTGCTGTTTTATCACCAATATCATCTAAATGCGTACCTGCTACCCAGCCCATAATAGGCGAGAAGAACATGTTGCGGTATTCGGGTGAGTTTTGAGCATAGTCTGAATGGACTTGCGAGTTAGCGGGCACGATTAAAATAGTCAATCCGTGCTCTGGTGCTTCTTGGGCTACCCTAGGTATGGAGTTGACATCGTATAGCGTAAGCCGAGGTGGGTTGTTGGCCGAGCACCCATTTATCACATTAATATAAAGTTGATCTTGGTCTACCTTCCCGCCATCACTGCTCATGAAATAAGGAATAGTACCTGCAATCCAATTACCTGACGGTAGCTGAGAGAGTACTTTTTCATCACCAGCGATGATCATGTAATCGCCGTTGGCGATCATTTCTTTTGCTTGTTGTGTGTCTACAACCTTACTTATAAATGAAATTGTTCCATCACTCGACATGCCGATACTCCAGTGTGTGCCGTATAATTTATAATAATTTAAAGGCAAAAATCCACGTTTAAGCGCTTAAATTGTCTTTAATGTTTTTGTTTTTAATAGGGTGTTAAATTCAATATTGTACATTTTTTAATGAGTGCCGCACTGTTGCATTAATACGCCAAGCTCATTTTGCATGGCTTTCTGATTTTGTTCAATAAAATCACGTACGCGTCTAGCTGCCGCTATTTTAATTGTTGGCTCGCTATGGTTAGTAATTTGTACACGTAAGCTAGCAAGTAATAATTTATAAGCCATGTTATCACTTGGTATGAAGTTATTGTCTTTTAATATATTTTGCCATATTTTATGTTCAGGTTTAGGAAGTAGCACTTGACTTTTTTTACGAATATTCATTGCGCGGTTTAGCAGAATAAGCTCAGCTTTTAATCGGCGACAATTTACTCTTATATAATTACGTATTACCTCGATAGCATCTACTTTTTCTTGTGTTGTTTTTGCTTGTATAAAAGCTAAGCGTTGACGTGATATAAGCAAATTTAACGGGACACTTTGAGAGTGTAATGTTAATTTATCATTTAATAAGTCTATCCAGAGAGAATTTTTAATAGACGGTAATACAAGGCGTTGTTGTGACGCTTTTTTACGTACAGCTTGCTTAGATGTATGTGACGTAAATCCACATATTTGCTCTATTTCTTTTTCGAGATTCTGCGTGTTGGAGACAAAAAAACGGCGTAAATTTAAAATAATAGGTTTTAATGAAAGTGCGTCGGATTCTTTAGAGGCGTGTATTTTTTGTTTACTCAAGTAAAGCTTAAATGGCAAGAAGTTTGTTTTAACAATGAGTTTATCAAATAAAATGTCTTCCCAAATTGGGTCGGATTCAGTAGGTATAATGGCGGCTGATTTAACTTTGTTCGACGCCGCCTGGAAATCTTCATTAA
>CAKZUG010000075.1 GCA_937920545.1 uncultured Saccharophagus sp. | reverse complement strand
GCAGAAATACAAGCGGCAGTTGATAAGCTCAATCATAGGCCAAGAAAAACAAGAGGGTATAAAACCCCTCATGAATTATTTACGGGGCAATCAGAAGTTCTGGTGGCTTCATAATGATTGCACTTAATACTTGAATTCAAGATATAAAAACATAACCCCCTCCCCGACAAAAACACCTAACCCACTGTTAATTATACACTTTTAATAATTGGCACCTTATTAGCTTTAATTTCAATAAGTTTACACGCTGTATACTTAATTATTTATATTTCACTTAATTATTGCAGCTACTTAACTATCTACCTTTTATTTAATTAGTTAACTTGGAGGAAACATGAAGCTTACAAAAAAAGTTATTTTAACAACCGCCATTTCTACTGCACTGATTGCCACAGCAGGTTGTAGCTCTAATGATAATTATGAACTATTGTCAATGAAATCAGATTCAAATAAAGTGAATACAACTGCGGCGAGGCCCGCAATGATGTCTGTTAAGGTAGATAAAGAGCCAAGTATTGAGCCTGAATCGGCGCCTCAATCTGTACCTGAAGCCGCACCTGAAATAATCGCTGTAACAGAATCGATTGAAAAAACATTGGTCATCAATTTTAATTTTGATTCATCCGAGCTAACAAGCGAATCAAAACAGCAAATAGACAATATGCTTAACACACTACCAGATAAGAGTAGCGAACTGGAACTGACGCTATCAGGCCATACAGATGCCATTGGTACAAATGAGTATAACCGTGCATTATCGAAAGAAAGAGCACAATCGGTAAGAGATTACCTGGTTATGAGCGGCTTTACCGAAGCCGATTTTGACATTGACGCTTATGGCGAACGCAGACCTGTTGCCACTAATGAAACCGAAATGGGCCGTGAGGAAAACAGACGTGTACGCATCGAGTTAGATGGCACAAAACGTGAATTTGCTGTTATTTATTAATGGCTATTAATTTGCTGTTATTTTTAGCTGTATGGCACCCATTAAAACGAAACTAAAAAAGAGCCCTTTGGCTCTTTTTTAGTTTTGAGGTAATGTTCTTCAGGTAGCTTTTTTAAGGTAGCTTTTTTTTAGTATAAATATCAAAGCGTGAAGATTTGCCCTTGAGCTCAAGCGTTGGCTCTACACCATTTAAATACGGAGCGGTTTTGGAACGTTTAACCACCACACGGTATGTGGCTGCTTCTAGTGCAGGTTCCAGCAAGTTATCAGCATCGTTATCGGCACCCACTATTTGCTGAAAGATTTGCATTTCTTTTTTAGCCAATGCTTTCTTATTCTTTTCAGGAAACATGGGGTCTAAGTAAATAACATCGAACGCATCATCTGAATACACGCCTATGTTATGCAAAGCATCAAGCGCACTTACATTGTGTAATGTCATACGTGAGGTAATATCGAGCAACTCAACATTTTCGCTTTCACTTGCGCGCTCTAAAGCATTATTTAACAAGCTAAACGCAATAGGTGAGCGCTCTAATAACGTGAGCGTGCAACCTAAACTTGCCATCACAAAGCTATCGCCCCCCAAGCCTGCTGTGGCATCCAGTATATGAAGTTTTCTGCCGCCTTTTATACCACAGGCTTTTGCAATTGATTGCCCTGCACCGCCACCGTATTTTCGTCGATGCTCCGCCGCACCAGAATTAAAATCGACACAGATTTCAACTGGCTTCTTTTGTCTACAATCGAGCAAGTAAACACGCGTAAAATCAAACACTAACGTAAAATCATGTGCCGTTTTTTTATCAATATCAACAATGCTTAACTTATGTACAGCGGCAAACGCACTGGCTTGCTCCCAAGCAGAAATAGTCGATTTTATAATTAACGTATCTGACAACATAACATTCCATAAAAAAAGCCACATAAAGTGGCTTTAATAACATCTAAGTAGCAAGGTGCTACTGTATAAAATTAAGGTGTTTACTCAATCACTTCTAGCTTAAGTTCTACACGACGGTTTTGCTCGCGGCCTTGAGCTGTTGCATTAGGCGCAACAGGGTAACGAAAACCGTAGCCAACTGATTGTACGCGGCCTGGCACAATGCCTTTTTGCACTAAATACGTTTTTACGCTAGCGGCGCGCTGCTCACTAAGCGTTTGATTAAACTGCGAGTTACCTACGTTATCAGTGTGGCCCGACACTTGAATGACCGTTTTATTGTATTCTTTTAAGACAACAGAAACGGAAGTAAGCACATCATAAAACTGCGATTTAATTGAGTATTGACCTGTTGCAAACGTAATATTGCCCGGCATGATTAAAAATAATTCGTTGCCTTCACGGCGTACTTGTACGCCTGAACCTTGAAGCTGCTGGCGAAGTTTGGCTTCTTGTTTATCCATATACAAACCAATACCACCACCTAATGCTGCACCTGCTGCTGCACCGGTTAAGATTGATTTATTTTTATCGCCACCCGCTGTAGCTGCGCCAATCACGGCACCTGCCAATGCGCCAATACCAGCACCAACCGCTGAATTGCCCGCTTTTTTATCGCCTGTGTAAGGGTCGTAAGTGGCACACGCCGTTGTTAAGGCCAGCAAACCTGCTAATGATGCAATTTTAGATACGCGCTTTGTTTTATTAAACATTTTATTCTCTCTTCTAACCAAATTATTTTGCTTAAAATGTATAGCGATACATGCTGCTATTCATATATTTGAAATACGTATAAAGATTTTACGCCGATTTTGTTTATATAGCATGAACACTACCGCAATTTAAAAAAGTAATGCATGCATTTCTATCAGTATTTAGCTGCACGGCTGGCATTATGTTTACTAGTTAATAGCAAGCTGAATGATGGCGAAAGTAAAAACAAGCGGAAATGACGCACGCTTTACATATTATGCATGCGGATACACAAATCAAGTGGTAACAAACATTAAACCGATAGTTGATTTAACAGTATGCATTACACGCATAGGGACTGGCTTCTCGTTAATATTGCCAATTAATTTTTTAAACTGAACATCAACCACAGTACCCGAAGGGGGTAAAACACGACTGTTTTCAAGAGTGACTTGCGCGCCACCTTCAGATAAATCGCTTGTGGAACCAATAATTAAACCAAATGATGGGTGGCTGATCTCGACACGAATGCTAGTCTGCGTTCGCCTCGAACGACGGCGTTCTTCCACTTTAACTCTCCTAAATTTACAGTATATTCAATGAGTATAAACTAAAGGTGTAAATTTACACGTGATTAAATTCGACACATTCAAAAAACAAGAACCAATAGAGGAGGTTTAGAATAATATCTAACCCAAAACCTTCATCAGAGCGATATCCAACCAAAACCTTCATCTTGGCAGGCATATTTAATCGATTCAAATAAACGCGCAGGCAAGTGGGGCTCAAGCACCTCAGACACTTTTTTTATACAGTTATTTTTTTGGCTAATATGACCAATGACCAAGGTTTTTAGTTTATTGAGGTTAATTTGCTGTAAAAAATCAGCGGTTTGAAGGTTGTTAAGGTGCCCCCAATTACCCGATACGCGGGTTTTAAGCGATTGCGGATAAGGCCCCATAGAAAGCAAGGCCAAATCATGATTTGCCTCTACTAGCAACGCATCACAACAATCAAACCCATCGACAACATGCGGCGTGATAAAACCAATATCCGTCAATATACCTAACCGTAAGCCACCAAACTCAAACGTAAATTGTGCGGGTTCTTTCGCGTCGTGGGGCACGGCAACAGGTGTAATACGACAACCACCCAATGTAAAGGCATTGAAATCTTCGATGATTTCAATGACGGGCAATTCACCGTACGATTTAGCTAAACGCGTGCCGCGCGTCATATAGACAGGAATACGGTATTTACGGTTAAGTGCAGGCATACCTTTAATATGATCGCCGTGCTCATGTGTCACCAGAATGGCAGTAATTTGCGTAATGTCGATATCTAAGCGTGCTAAGCGCTTGATAGTTTCACGCATAGAAAAACCGCAATCCAGCAAAAAGTAGCTATCGCCAGCTTGAATCACCGTGGTATTGCCGTCGCTACCGCTGCCTAGAGAGGCAAATTGAAAAACAGGAGTTGTCATAAAAATGAATTAAAAAGATGTGATAAATCAAAAAATACACGTAAACCGCAAAAACATGCAGCTTACGTTACATCATTATATAAAAGGCAATGCAACTAACCGCATGTATACGCTAAATTAAACGTGTGCGTAGCAAGCGTAAAATACCTTTAGCGTGCGCATCCTCTAACGTTTCACCTTGAGCGGTTCTTATTTTGGCGACAAAACCATCGCCTACAGGGTGAACAATCACAAGGTAGCCATTAATATTTTTAGGTGAAGCGATAAAAGCGGCAGACGACACACCAGAGAATGTCTCTTTTACTTCAGGTTTATCACTTAATTGTGACAAGACATCGCCAATACTAAACGGGCTAGTCGGTTTAGCGCCTTTATAGCCACGCCAAAACGCTAATCGACTAAAAAAACCTGTCTTTTTTGGTGTATACGGGTAGCCAAAGTAAAAAACACCTTCGTTTTGAATGGCATCATACATGACAAATTGATCGGCTTTAATAGCATGCAACAGCGATGCATTAGCGCGTACAGCGGGTAAATCTAGGCGTAAAACAGGCTCACCTTTGTAGCGACCTAAGTTAGCCTTAACGCTCCCACCTACAGCTTGCCCCATTAATGACGCGGCACTGTTGCTCACACCTAAAGCCAAAACAGCGGCTAACTCATCGGTTAACCATTTTTCACGCTCGGTATCATGTGATCTTTCAGGCCAGTCAAAACTTGGACCAAAAGCAGGTAAACTGTCTGAGGCAAACTGTGCTTGTGTTACGTGGATTTCAGTTGTGTCGGGGTGAATCCCTTTTTGGATATGCAGGCGATAACGGCTTTTTGTGCTGGCGTCATCTTTAAACGTCACCCAATTAGTCTCTATCACACCTTCTAATGCGTACGATTTAACAGGTGATACATTATTTTCAGATAAAAAGCTTTGCGTTTGCGGCCATACTTGTGATGTAGGCACATTCAAAAAGATCCATCGATCGCCCCCTAAAGATTGTATTTTCACACCCAGTTCGGCTTCATCTTCGGCAATGGCTTCTGGCCGTGGGACAACATATTCACTAATTTTTACCGCATCACCAAACTCGTCTTTTGCGCTGACATGCGGGATAACAAACGCAGTATTAAGCGGTTTACTTTTTAATGCCGGCGGGATGACAATCGGTTTAAGTGACCCTGAGCCCAAATAATCTTTTGAGCGGTCGCGAAACATGCCTTTATCACCGCCAATGAAACTGCAAGCAGTAAAGAACGGAACAGCCGATAAAACAAAAATTAATGAAGTACGTTTAAAGATCATAAGTGAATCATTCTTATTGGTTTGGTCAAAAACTTACAGTGCATTTGCCAGTTTAAGCGCCTGCTCTACTGTGGCATGGTGCTGTTCGCTTAATGCTGTTAAAGGCAAACGTATACCGTCTTGAATACGCTGCATTTTGTTGAGGGCCCATTTAACGGGAATAGGGCTAGATTCAACAAACATGGCGTCATGCAAAGGCATAAGCTGGTTATTGATCGCATGCGCTTGTTCGATCTCACCTTTTGCAGCAAGTTCACACATGGTGGCAACAAGTTTAGGGGCAACATTCGCTGTAACGGAAATTTCCCCTACACCACCTTGATGAATAAAATCAACGGCGGTTTCATCATCACCAGAAATAAGTAAAAAGCCGTCTTTAGCGTTATCTAATATAGATTTAACACGTGAAATATCACCTGTCGCCTCTTTGATGCCTACAATGTTATCCACATACGATAATTTAGCCGCTGTTTCAGGCAGCATATCTACCGCTGTACGGCCAGGCACATTATATAAAAGTTGAGGAATAGCCACTGCTTTGGCAATCGCTTGATGATGTAAAAACAAGCCTTCTTGTGTGGGCTTATTATAATAAGGCGTCACCAATAAACAGCCATCAACTTTAGCTGTAGCGGCGGCTTGCGTTAACTCGATGGCCTCACTTGTAGAATTAGCACCTGTGCCAGCAATCACAGGAATACGACCCGCTACTTGCTCTACCACCGACTTAATTACTTGTATATGCTCGTTCACATTTAATGTTGCGCTTTCACCCGTGGTGCCAACGGCAACAATTGCATGTGTGCCTTGCTCAAGATGCCATTGCACAAGATTGTGCAATGCCTGCCAATCAACATCGCCATTGGGCTGCATAGGGGTAACAAGTGCAACCATACTACCGTGGAACATGTAACGTCTCCAAAATAACACAAATTAATAGTGGTTTTTAAACCTGAAAAGATATGGGTACATAATGTACCATAAACACTGAGCCGACCCTACAATTTATAAAAGGGTGGCTCACCTTCTGGGCGTGTTTTAAAGCGTCTATGCGCCCACAAGTATTGCCCCGGCTGTTGCCGAATAGCGTTTTCAGCAAAGGCGTTAATCATCCGCGCGTCTTCTAAATCATCGCCTTGGCCTAATGGCTGGGACGGTGGTACAAATTTAATATAATAAGTGCCGTCATCGTTGCGGCCCGTAATATGAAATAAGGCCCGCGCCTTACCTGCACGTAATAACTGGCTAGTACCCAATACCGTGGCGGTTTGTATGCCAAAAAACGGGACAAATTCCGAGCGCTTAGGGCCAAGATCTTGATCATTTAAATACAGTACCGAACGCCCTTTTCTTAGACAGCGAATTACGCCGCGCAAGTCGCTTTTTTGAAAACTCACGGCTTGCTTGTTATGGCGCTCTCGACCGACTTTCATCACAAACTCATACACGGGGTTTTTGTGCGGCTGATAAAAACCATCTACCGATATATTTAAACTTAAAAACGCCGCGCCAATCTCTAGGGTTAAAAAATGAAACCCTATTAAGAGCACACCTTCACCATCGGCGTGGGCTTGTTCGATATACTCTAAGCCTTCAATGGTATAGCCATGATTTAACTTACTAATAGGGCCAAACCAAGCCAAACCAAACTCAAAAAACCCTTTACCAATCGACTCCATTGACTCGCGTAAAATAGTATCGCGTTCGGCTTGTGTTTTTTCGGGGAAACACGCATCAATATTGGTGCGGGCAATATGGGTGCGGCGCTTGCTTACTCGCATGGCAAACCGCCCCAAATATATGCCCATCCATAAAAGTGTTTTACGGGGTAGCATCCAAGTGACTAGCCACCACACGCCAAAACCCAACCAAGTAGGCCATGTTTTAGGATGTAGCGGTATTTTGTAGCCTGCTTTTGTGCGCATAACGTGCCGTTATATCAGGTTAAAATCAACTTCTGTTTCAACTTCATTGGTGTAATCAACACGATCAATACCAAAACCAAACAGTTTCAAAAACTCTTGGTTATAGCTTTTGTAGTCGGTGACATCAAAAAGGTTTTCTTCTGTTACGGTTGGCCAAATGGCCTCTACTTTATCTTGTACTGCTTGAGACAACTCAAGGTTGTCCATTCTAAAGCGGTTTGTGTCATCTAAACGCGGCGTTGATGTATATAAACCTTCTGTAAACAGGCGGTATAACTGCTCGATGCACCCTTCGTGACTGCCTTCTTCTTTCATCACTTTGTACAAAATAGAAATATACAACGGCATAATAGGAATAGCTGAGCTAGATTGCGTGACAAGCGCTTTTAGTACAGCGACATTCGCTTGACCGTTTACACCTTTAAGCTGTGCGTTAATGGCTGTAGCAGCACGGTCTAAATCTTCTTTGGCGCGACCAATAGTGGCTTTACCATAAATTGGCCAAGTCAACTTGTCGCCAATATAGGTATAAGCAACGGTTTTAACGTTGTCGGCCAATACGCCAGCGTTAGCAAGTGCCTCTATCCACAACTCCCAATCTTCGCCACCCATGACTTTAACGGTGTTGGCTATTTCGTCTTCAGAAGCCGACTCGATCGTCATATCGGCAATTTTCAGCGTATCGGTATTCAGGTTTTTTGCGGTATACGATTCGCCAATAGGCTTTAGTACCGACGAATGCAGCTCACCTGTTTTGGGGTCTTTACGACGAGGAGATGCAAGGCTGTAAATCACTAAATCGACTTTACCTAAGTCTTCTTTAATTGTGTCGATCGTGGTTTGCTTGATCTCGTCACTAAAGGCATCACCATTAATGCTTTTAGCATACAAACCTGCCGCATCGGCTTTGGCATGAAAACCCGCCGAGTTGTAAAAACCTGCTGAACCAGGCTTACGTGCATTACCTGGCTTTTCAAAAAACACACCCAATGTTTTTGCCTGACAACCAAAGGCCGCAGTAATACGCGAAGCTAAACCGTAACCAGTAGAAGCACCGATAACAAGTACATTTTTGGGGCCGCCATCTATGGCACCCTGCGCCTTTACAAAATCGATTTGCTCTTGAACATTGGCGGCACAACCTTCTGGCTGAGAATTAGTACAAATAAAACCGCGAACTTTAGGTTTATCAATAATCATGGGGTTTCCCTAGGGTTAACAGGCTATCGACGTAGCCGTTTAAAAAAAACAGGTGGTATAATGGGCGCATTATAACCGAATATATCTTTATTGCAGTCCCCTTTATGTGTCTTGCCGGTGAAAATTCACGGCATCAAAGGGCAAAGCCTGATAATAACGCCTTTATTGGATACCACACCATGTTTGAATTACGTTTTAAAACACCCAACGCTTGGACACAATGCGTGTTAAATGATCTCGATACTTTTTTAATTGACCACGCGGCTGCCGAAAAGAAAGCATCGGGTATGGCGATGTCGATGTTATCTCACTACCCCGACAAACCCATTATTGTCGAAGCCATGACAGACCTATGCATTGAAGAAATGATGCACTTTAGAGAAGTAGTGAAGTTGGTTACCAAGCGCGGCCTCACGTTAGAAGCCGATACAAAAGATGCCTACGTTAATGCACTCCGTAAACACCATAGGCGCGGCACCGATGTCTATTTTTTAGACCGATTATTAATTGCGGGGATTATAGAAAGCCGTGGTTGCGAGCGCTTTGGTTTGATTGCACAGGCTCTACCCGCAGGCGAATTAAAGGATTTTTACGCTGCGATAACAGCGTCCGAAGAAAAACACAGCGAGTTATTTATTGAATTGGCTAGTCATTACTTTGATAAAGCCACTATTGATGAGCGCTTAGATATATTACTTGATATTGAAGCAGATATTGTCAAAACCCTGCCTATTCAATCTACCCTGCATTAAAAAGATTCATGCACTCATGCCCACCAAACACGATAAAATTAGTGGGCATGAGTGAACGCGCCATTTTCAATATTCATTTAAACACTTTAATTATTTACAACATGTTAACTAACTTTCTGTTTTGAACACGCCATTTACATATTAACTGTCATTTATATACCCACTGTCATTTACACAACCATTAAGGATACCGTATGAGTAAGGCGCTAGACGCGTATATTACAAAATACAGCGAACCCAGCACGCACCTCATACATACCTTACCTGTGTTTTTGAAAAAATATGTTTGTGTGATTCCGTGCTACGACGAGACAATCGAATTTATCGATCGTTTGACACAGCATCACGACGCTCATAACGCGCTTGTGATTTTAGTGGTTAACCAACCCGCTACACAGCCGTTTTCTCAAAATAAACTTAACATTGCACTTATTACACACCTAAAGCAAAACGGGCAGGTGCTCTGGCAACATCAAAACATGAGCTATATTACTTACAAAAAAAGTGCGTTTATATTAGCTGAGCACGCTCAAAAAAATACAGCCTTACCGGTTAAGCAAGGCGTTGGCCTAGCCCGAAAAATAGGAGCCGACATTGCTGTTAGCCTTATTAACAAAAAATATATTAGCACGCCGATTATTTTTTCGACCGATGCCGACGCTACTTTGCCCAGCACGTATTTTAGCCACACTTTTTATGATGCAAAAATCAGTGCGTGGGTGTTTAACTACACGCACACAAAAGATAACAGCGCTATTAGCATAGCGACACATTATTATGAATGCGCCATTAAATACTACAAAGAAGGTTTAGCGTGGGCAGGATCGCCTTATGCATTTCATACGCTGGGCAGCACGCTTGCAGTGAATGCGTTAAGCTATTGCGCTGTACGCGGTTTCCCTAAACGGCCAGCGGGTGAAGATTTTTACCTGCTGAATAAACTCGCCAAAGTGGGAAATATTCAAGCCCTTGATAACACACTGCTATTAAAAGCCCGCGCCTCAAACCGGGTGCCATTTGGCACAGGGCCCGCTGCGCAAAATATTATTAATGCCAATGAATATCTAAATCACAATCAAGATTTAAATCACAATCAAGATATAAAAAACATTGAAACACTTAACTATACCTATTATGCGCCAGATTGTTTTTATGTACTAAAAGATACGCTAACTTTTATACATTTATTATTATGCTTTTATCAAAAAAACAATCAGCTGCAAGTATCGCTTAACCATACATTTGAACAATCGCCTTACTGCGCTTTTATTATCGATGCATTAACCGCGCTCAACATTCAAAAACTGTTAACGCATTGCATCAAGCAAAACTGCACACAAGCACAATTTATCACGCAATTTACCACATGGTTTGATGGCTTTTTAACATTAAAATTTATTCGATATATGACAGAGCATGCTTATCCACAAAAACCCTTAGCCTTCTGTTTACGCAACGCACCTTACAAAAAGCCAGCTAATTTATGATAATTGAACATTTACTTTTATTTTTTATATCACTTACTTCAAATATTTTATCGGCCATGGCAGGTGGTGGTGCAGGGTTAATACAACTGCCTGCATTGGTTTTTATGGGGCTGCCTTTATCTGTCGCGCTGGCCACACATAAAATAGCGAGTGTGGCATTAGGCGTGGGTGCTAGCATCAAACATGCGAGGGCGTCTATTTTTAACGCTAAGCTCATCGTATTACTGCTGGCCTTTGGTTTGCCCGGCGTTATCATTGGGGCTAAAACAATATTATTAATACCCGAATCTACCGCTAAAGTTATTTTAGGTGTACTCACATTATCACTGGGTATTTACTCTATTTTTAAAGCGCAGCTAGGGTGAGTTCAAGTAGAGAAAAAACAAAACATACAACATGCAGTGATAGGCGCAGGCATTCTTTTTTTAATAGGTTTTTTAAACGGTGCGCTCAGCTCGGGCACCGGTTTATTTGTCACGCTTTGGTTGGTTGCATGGTTTGGCTGCGACTACAAACAAGCTACCGCCCATACAATGATATGCGTGGGTTTATTTTGGAATGGCACAGGCGCAATTACCTTTGCGTTTTTAGCTGAGGTGCAATGGGATTGGCTGCCCGTTTTGCTAGCAGGGTCATTATTAGGTGGCTATATCGGTGCGGTGATATCCCTTAAAAAAGGGAACATATTAATTAAACGTGTTTTTGAGGTGACCACTATTTTGGTTGGCTTATCGTTAATCGCTTCGGTTATACGTATGTAGGGTAATACACATAAGCTAATATCACTAACTTCAACAGACATATATTCAACCAAAGAGCCTTTGCTTACTATTAAATAAGCAAAGGCTCTTAGCCTCACAATAATAATTAAATCATCTATTATTTAACTGCTTTATTTTCTCTTAGCTCGCCATCGTGCCAAAGATATAGGCGCTGCGCTGCGCCCTTTTTAACATTCACAATCATTGCAACGGTATTCTCGTGATTATCTTTTACAGACTCCATACGTAATCGCGATTGCGATTGCGATTGCGCCACATTAAAGTAAACTTGCTCTATTTTCCATGTTTGTTTTTTATCCGAGTAGCTCACCGATTTAGCTATACCAAATAAGCTTTCGCCTGCCGTATTTTGATAGGTGACAGCGGCTTTTAGCGCTTCGGGCTTTTCCCCTAGCGCGCCTGTTTTTTGTAAAACCTCAAGCGCAATCACTTTTTTAATGGGCTGACCGGCTTCGCTTAATACTATTCGATTTGCTGTGCCCGGCATAGGATGCCCATGACTCCAACGGTTTTTTTCATATTTAGCCATACGCCACTCGCGATAACCCTCTCCTCGCGCTTCATACGCCAGCGCAGGTATACCACTTTTTAACACTAACGGTTTTGTACCAAAGCTCGTCTCGCCAGCTTTTTGTGAATCGTATGCGAGCGTATCTATGTTTTTAGATGCAAAGGTTAACGGTAATGTCAGTTTTTTATTATTAACATTGTAAAAAGTATCGTCGGTGGTATCTAAGCGCATATAGTAAGCATTTAAGCGGTTATAGTGGGTTTTATCGTGCGTTTCGTTAAAGTTACATTGATGCCATAACGATGTAATAACAATGTCGGTATCAGAAACTTTAACAGGATTAATATAATGGGTATCCACTAAAATAGGGTCATTTTTATCGGGCGTTGGCCACGAGATAATAACAGGCGGCTCAAACGTTTGTGACCCCGATGCCATTTTATAATACAGCCAAGGCGATTTATGCGTGCCCGCACGGGTGAAAAAATAAATATCGCCGTTAGCCATTTTGTAGCTTTTGGTATAAGACGCAAACGGTGTGATGTCGTTTTTTTCTGTAAACGCGCTCAGATCATAAGGCTTATTTGATACAACATGCTTCATTCTGCCGCCAGCATGGGGCGTATCAATAGATAGCGGGTTTAAACCGTCTTCGCGCTCGCCGCCATGACCACCAAACACAATATGCACATACCCCTGATTATCCACTTCTATAATTGGTCGGCCGTGGCTATCTATCTTTCTATCGCCTTTTGATAGCGTACTGTGACCTGCCTTGAACGGGCCAGACCAGTCTTTAGATGTGAGGTTATAGCCTGCGACATAAGGATCAGTTAAATGGCCTTGGTATGTCACATACAGCGTATCACCAATTAATTTATGCCAGCCTGTGTATGCGTTACCAGGTAAATTACCTGTGAAATAACCACTGGGTAACTCAGGTAAATTTTTAAGTGCTTGCCATTTTGGCCCTAAATTTTCAGCGGGTAAATCATATATCTCGTTAAATTTTTTACCTTTTATATATGCATCATAGATAGGCTGAAACTCGACATACTGACCATACAAATACTGATCTACACGCCAGCGCCAATATTCGCTAGTAAATTTTGTTTGCGCTTTTTTCTCATTTAATAGAGCTTTAAATGTTGTGTCGTGATGCCCATGCTTAATAATCAGAGCCGATCTTTTATCAAAAAAATCTTGTTTTGTCATGCTGTAAGCGGGAAAGCTTAACACCGTGTAGGTGAATAACATGAGGATAGATAGGGTTGTTTTTATCATTATACAGTCACTCTTATTTGCTTATTTTATCAATATATTATTTTAATGGTAACGACTTCAGGCGAAACTTAACGCGCTTTTACACACACCTTATTTATACACAGGCTATTTAAAATAGTTAACGTGCATATATGTGGATAACGTTGTTCTAACTGCTTTTAAATGTTACGACTAACGAGCGTACAGCATTTTGGCAACACCAAAAGAAATAACAACATGATTATTGGTTTCTACTAAGGGGCTCTTAATAAACGCCGTACCACTTATATTATCGTACCGAATACTCATGCCCCACAACCATGTATCGCTTAGTTTTACCGCACTTATTTTACCAAAAGCGCCACTGTAGCCTGCTTTTGCTTTAAACCTTGCCCGCGATAATGTGGCCTGCTCGGGTAAGACGCTGTAATAATACGCATGAAATTGCGAAGAGGCATAAAGCACACCTAGATCCGTTTTTATTTGCCACTCATTGTACGGCTTAAAACGGTAGGTTAACTTGGGGGCAAAATTATATCCTATGGCATCAATACCCTCTAACGATACGGCAAAGGCAGCCCGTAATGGCATACGCAGAGATAAACCGCGATCTAAGTTTTGACCGGTTAAATTAATATCAACAGAGGGGCCAAGTTGAAGTACCGTGTCTAACTCGGGCATACCTTGCCTAAGTACGTTATCCTCGTCGTCACCGTTTAATGCTAAATCGGCACTGATATTCAACTCGAAATTTTTGGCATCAATAATACTGCCACGTGCACCGTTGCGGTCTATTTTCAAAAAATCACTGTTGTAACGAATAAAGGGAAAAGGCAGCACTTCTAACGAAGTACTTTTTGAGCCTCGATAATCATGGATATATTGGCCACCTAACCCCAAACCCAACACTAATTTTGGCTGCGATGTTGTCTTATCTGCGCTTGATTGGCTGCCTGTATTGCTTGCAGCCGTTGGCTTGGTAGAGGCCTGTGTCGCGAGGCTAATTAACAACGCAAGTAAAGACACACCCCAAAACATCATGCTTTTATATATATTCCGCACTACGAAAAACCTTTAGCTTCCAATAAAAAATTGTTGTTACTCGGCTATCCTAACCTTATTTATGCAATGAGCCTCATTGATCTTTAGCAAGCCCAATATAAAAAAACCCATTTAGCTCACGCCAAATGGGTTTAGATAACCAAACATTGAGAGGTATATTAACCTTCAGCGTCTGATGATTCTTTTTTTACTTCTTGTACTTCAGGCTTTGGTAAAAGCTCTTTGATAGACAGCTTAATACGACCACGCTGATCGATGTCTAGACATTTCACTTTTACGTCTTGGCCTTCTTTTAGGTAATCAGATACGCTTTGAACGCGCTCATGTGCAATTTGTGAAATATGCACTAAGCCATCTTTACCCGGTAAGAAGTTTACAAACGCACCAAAATCAACAATGCGTACTACTTTACCTTCGTAAGTAGCGCCAATTTCAGCTTCAGCCGTAATCTCTTCGATACGTGTAACAGCCGCTTTCATGCCTTCAGCTGTATCAGCATAAATTTTCACTGTGCCGTCGTCGTCAATATCGATTGATGCGCCCGTCTCTTCAGTAAGAGCACGGATGGTTGCACCGCCTTTACCAATAATGTCGCGGATTTTATCTGAATCAACTTTTAGCGTATGGAACTGCGGTGCATTATCAGACAAATCTTCACGTGGTGTAGAGATAACCTCGTTCATTTGAGCAAGAATATGCAGGCGAGCACTTAATGCTTGGCCAAGTGCAATATCCATGATCTCTTCAGTGATACCTTCGATTTTAATGTCCATTTGTAGCGCTGTAATACCGTCAGCCGTACCCGCTACTTTAAAGTCCATGTCGCCAAGGTGATCTTCGTCGCCTAAGATATCAGTCAATACAGCAAAACCGTTATCTTCTTTAACAAGACCCATTGCAATACCCGCTACTGGGGCTTTTAAGGGCACACCGGCATCCATTAATGCAAGGCTAGCACCACATACCGATGCCATTGAGCTTGAACCGTTTGATTCAGTAATTTCACTTACAACACGCATGGTGTAAGGGAAAACATCTTCAGTGGGCAATACAGCAGCAATACCACGACGGGCTAAACGGCCATGACCAATCTCACGACGGCCTGTTGCACCCATACGACCACACTCACCTACAGAGTAAGGAGGGAAGTTGTAGTGCAACATAAAGTTATCTTTACGCTCGCCTTCTAAGGCATCAATCGTTTGTGCATCGCGTGCCGAACCCAATGTAGACACGACTAACGCTTGTGTCTCACCACGAGTAAACAATGATGAACCGTGTACCTTCGGTAACACGCCCACTTCAACATGTAATGGACGAACAGTTTTGTTATCGCGGCCATCAATACGCGGCTCGCCAGCAACAACGCGTGTGCGCACGATGTTTTTCTCGATCTTAGCAAACAGGCTTTTTACATCGTCTGCGCTTACATCGTTTTCTTCTGTTACAAGAGCGGCAATCGCTTGGCTACGAAGTTCACCCAGTGCGTTATAACGCGCTAACTTATCGGTTACGCGGTAAGCTTCGCCAATACCAGCACCAAAATCAGCTTCGATTTTTGATTTAAGCTCTGTGTTGATCGCTTCTGCTGACCAATCCCATGTAGGCTTGCCAGCATCTTTAACAAGTTCAGCGACGGCTTTAACAACAGCTTGTAATTCTTGGTGAGCGTATAAAACGGCACCTAGCATAATATCTTCTGGTAATTCAGCAGCTTCTGATTCAACCATTAATACAGCATCTTCAGTACCAGCCACAACCATATCTAACTCAGAGCCCTTAAGCGATGAGTAAGTTGGGTTAAGAATGTAACCGTCTTTTTCTGTGTAACCCACACGTGCAGCACCAATTGGGCCACTGAACGGTACACCTGAAATAGCCAATGCAGCCGAAGTACCAATCATGGCAGCAATATCGGGATCTACGTCTTTTTCAGCAGAAATAACGGTACAAACAACTTGTACTTCGTTTAGAAATCCATTTGGAAAAAGCGGACGAATTGGACGGTCAATTAAACGCGATGTGAGCGTTTCTTTTTCAGATGGGCGTGCTTCGCGCTTGAAAAAACCACCGGGGATTTTACCCGCAGAGTAGGCTTTCTCTTGATAATGTACAGATAGCGGGAAGAAATCTTGACCAGGCTTAGCTTCTTTCGCAGCCGTAACAGCAACCAGTACTGTTGTCTCGCCAACGCTCACTACAACAGAACCTGTTGCTTGACGAGCTATGCGGCCTGTTTCGATAGTGACTGTGTCGTTACCAAACTGAAATTTTTTAATAATCGGATTCACTTTTTTATCCTTTTTTGTAAAGTGCCCCATTGCACTTTTTTTTCTTTATATATAAATAACATTGTATGCACCTATTGCACACAATGAGTGGTGCGCCTTTTAAAGGCTCACCTGTATTTAAGCGCTAATTGCCGATTTTGCAATGTGCTTAAATATTCTACGCTCTTGTTAGTTCTATTAAGCAGCTTTACAAGTAACGTAAAAATAAAAATGCCCGCATAAAGCGGGCATTGTTGCCTAGCGGCGTAGACCCAAACGTTGGATCAAGCTTGCATAGCGTTCAACATTTTTGCTTTTCAAATAATCCAACAGCTTACGACGTTGGTTTACCATGCGAATCAAGCCTCTACGCGAATGGTGATCTTGCTTATGGCTAGAGAAATGACCTTGCAACTTGTTGATGTTGCTTGTTAAAAGAGCCACTTGTACTTCAGGTGAACCTGTGTCGCCTTCGGCAGTTTGGTATTCTTTAACAATTGCTGATTTTTCTGATGCACTTAGTGCCATGGGAAAACCCTTATATTTTAATTAACATGCGAACATGCTGTTATCACAGCACGATTAAATATGGCCTGACCGCGCATATTTACAGTCAGGTCATGCGGTATGGCGTTAACACCAAACCTACATAAGCTTACGCTTTATGTGTAATTCACCAGTCTTTTTGGTGCCACTGTACCTTCGTCGGTAATGGTGCCAATACCATAAAACTGGCCTTGTTCATTAAACACGCGAATCGTATCACCTTCATCGCCTAAACGGTAGACCCTACCGTCCATTACAGCTTGCCCTTGCATAAAATAATGGGCACTGCTGTCGTCTAAATCGAGTTTAGGTAAATCATCGATGGCTTTATCCATCGGCATCAAGTGATAATCTAATACATTTGCCAACTGCTCACCGCGCTCTTCTTCTAACGATTCAACGGTATGTGCATGTTCCAATGTAAATGCACCCGCTTGCGTACGCCTGAGCACACTCACATGACCGCCTACATTTAAATCATGACCAATATCGACCGCCAAACTACGAATATATGTCCCTTTTGAGCAAAGGACTTTGACATCGACCTCGGCTAGTTTACCGGGCCTAAAATCGAGTAATTCAAACTCAAAGATGGTCACGGCACGAGGCTTAATTTCTACCTCAACGCCTTTACGCGCTAACTTATACAAAGGCTGACCATTGTGCTTAAGTGCGCTATACATAGGCGGCACCTGCATAATATCGCCACGGTACTGAGCCAACGCTTTTTCGACATCTTTTTTGGTGATATGTGATGCGTCTTGTGTGGCTTGTATCTCGCCATCGGCATCGGCAGTATCTGTTTGAGCACCTAAAACAAATGTGCTGTTATAGCCTTTATCTGAATCTAACAAATATTGTGAAAACTTTGTAGCCTCACCCAAACAAATGGGTAATACACCTGTCGCTAACGGATCTAAACTGCCTGTGTGGCCAGCCTTATTAGCAAAAAAAGTGCGTTTGACTTGCTGCAATAAACCATTAGAAGTGACGCCAGCGGGCTTATCTAATACGATAATCCCGTTTATTGGTCGTCCGTAATTACGTCGTCTGCCCATATCTATATAACCTTAGGGCTAGTCTTGATCGCCATCAGGCGTATTACCTGATTTAGCGGTATCTTCTGCCACCGCTTTTTTGATAAGCGTTGACATCATTTGACCTTGCACTGCAGTCCTATCATAGAAGAAAGATAAACGCGGTACAGATCGCATAGTCAGCTCTTTCGCAATAATATTGCGTAGGAAGCTGGCCGCGTTGTTAAGAATCTTAGCGGCTTCTTTATTGTCATCTTCGTCATCCGCGCCCACCAAGGTGATATACACCTTAGCAATAGACAGATCGCGCGTCACATCAACAGAGTTGATATTAACAAGACCTATACGCGGGTCACGAATTTCTGAGCGAATCGCCACAGCCAGCCTACGCAGTATGGCGTCGGCGATTCTATCTGATCTAAAAAACTCTCTTGCCATGTTGGTAACCTATAGTTCGCGAGCGACTTCTTTAACTTCAAAGACTTCGATCTGATCACCGACTTTAACGTCGTAGTTTTTCACACCAATACCACATTCCATGCCGTTACGTACATCGCTTACGTCGTCTTTAAAGCGGCGTAATGACTCAAGCTCACCTTCAAAAATAACCACGTTATCGCGTAATACGCGGATGGGCTTGTTACGGTAAACCGATCCTTCTGTCACCATACAGCCAGCCACCTGGCCAAACTTAGGCGAACGGAACGTATCACGCACTTCTGCAATACCTACAATTTCTTCGATACGCTCTGGATCAAGCATACCTGAAAGTGCTGATTTCACTTCATCAATAAGTTGATAAATAATACTGTAATAGCGAATCTCAATAGATTCAGACTCTGCCACTTTACGCGCTGTAGTATCTGCACGCACATTAAAACCAAGCACAATCGCACCTGTTGTTAAGGCTAAGTTGACATCGTTACCGGTAATACCACCTACGCCGCCGCCTACAATATTAACTTGTACTTCATCGTTACCCATATCTAACAGCGCAGCTTGGATCGCTTCTAGCGAGCCACGCACATCCGTTTTGAGGACAACAGATAGCGTTTTCACTTCGTTTTCGCCAATACCAGCAAACATATTTTCAAGTTTGGCTGCTTGCTGACGCTGTAATTTTTCTTGGCGCTCTCTCTCGGCTCTAAATTCAGAAACCTCACGTGCTTTACGTTCGTCGGGCACAACCAAGAATTCATCACCTGCGTTAGGTGTTGCATCTAGACCAAGAATCTCGACAGGGGTTGATGGACCTGCATCGCGCACACTCTTGCCTAGCTCGTTAGTCATAGCACGTACACGGCCAAAGCTTTGGCCAGCAAGTATAATATTACCCGCATGTAAATTACCGTCTTGAACAAGCACGGTTGCTACAACACCACGGCCTTTATCCATACGAGATTCGATCACTACGCCTTTTGCAGGCACTTCAGTTAACGCTTTAAGCTCGAGCAGTTCAGACTGTAAAGCAACCGCTTCAAGAAGATCATCAATACCTTCACCAGTGTGCGCAGAAACAGGAATAAACTGCGTATCGCCGCCCCAGTCTTCAGGGATCACGTCTTTTGCTGATAGTTCGTTTTTAACACGATCAGGATCAGCCGCTTCCTTGTCCATCTTGTTAATGGCGACAACCATTGGCACGCCAGCAGCCTTAGCATGCTGTACCGCTTCTTCGGTTTGAGGCATAACGCCATCATCCGCAGCCACAACCAAAATAATAACGTCTGTTGCTTGCGCACCACGTGCACGCATAGCCGTAAAGGCCGCGTGACCCGGTGTATCTAAGAAGGTTAATTCGCCATGCCCTGTTTGTACGCGGTATGCACCAATATGCTGTGTAATACCACCGGCTTCGCCAGAGGCGACTTTAGCTTCACGAATATAGTCGAGCAACGATGTTTTACCGTGATCGACGTGACCCATAACCGTAATAATAGGTGCACGGTCAATCTCTTTACCGCCCTCAGTTTTAGTCGCAACAGTGGCTTTTAACTTGTTCTCAATTTCATCTTTGCTTACCAAGCGGAATTTATGACCCAACTCTTCCACAACTAACTGCGCTGTTTCTTGGTCAATCGCTTGATTCATTGTGCTCATGGTGCCCATTTTCATCAATGATTTGATGACTTCACCGGCTTTAACATTCATTTGCTGCGCAAGATCAGAAACAATAATTGTTTCGCTAATCGCGACTTCGTAAATGATTTTTTCAGTTGGCTTTTTAAATCCATGCTTATTCGATGATTTTTTGATGACTGGACGCGAGCCTTTTTTACCGCTACCTAATTTTTTAGATTTAGGCACACGGATGACTTCGTCAATCTCCGTTTTATCTTCAACATAATCAAGTGCTGACGCGACTTTTTTAGGCCCAGCTGTCTTTTTAACGGCTTTGCCTGCACGCTTATTATGCTTTTTATCATCATCTTCGAACGCTTTATCAGCATCTCGCGGCGCTTTCTTTAACGTATCAAGTGATGGCTTAGCAGGTTTTTCAGTTTTAGGCGCGGCTTTGGGAGCAGCTTTAGCGGCCGCTGCTTGTGCAGGCTTAGCCTCTGCTGCTTCTTTTTTAGCGGCAGCGGCGTCTTCTTTTTCTTTTTTGGCGGCAGCCGATGCAGCAATACGCTCAGCTTCAGCGTTTTTACGTTTTTGTGCAGCACGAATACGCATCTCTTCAACATCATCAACAAATGATGTGCGAATTTGTGTTGGCTTCGGCTTAGGTGCTTCTTCAACCGGCGCTTCTGGCTGACTTTCTGTCGCCGTTTCAACAACAGGCTCAGAGGCTTTATCTTCTTTTTTAGGCTCTTCGGCTTTTTCAACGATTTCAGCAATCGGCTCATCTTTAACTTCTGGCGCCGGCTCAGCTTCAGGCTCTTGCGCCACAGGCTCAGCCACGTCAGGTGTTTCAACGAGAGTCGGCTCGACAGATGCTGTCCCTAATGCATCAGAGGCTACCGTTTCTTCCGCGTCTGCAGATGTTTCGTCACGTTTAACGTAAGTTCGTTTTTTTCTTACTTCTACGTTAACCGTTTTACGCGAACTACCCGAACCTGTTTTTAGGGTTGTGGTAGTTTTACGTTTTAAGGTGATTTTTTTGGGAGAGGCCTCTGCCGTTTCGCCGTGACTCGCCTTCAAAAAAACAAGTAGCTTTTGTTTTTCGTCGTCGGATACAAGGTCGTCTGCGGTAGTATGTTTAAGACCCGCTTGCTGCATTTGAGTAAGAATTCTCTCTACAGGTGCGCCTACTGACTTGGCAAGTTCACTAACAGTTACTTCAGCCATAAATAATTTAAATCCTAATATATTCTATGTGTATTTTGCTGGCAACAAAGGCTGCCAGCATCACTTTTACGTTTACTGCACGGGGTTATTACCCGTTTTATTCACAATGATGAGATTATTCAAACCAAGGCTCACGCGCTTTCATAATTAACGCTGCGGCTCTTTCTTCATCCATCTCATCAACAACCATTAGCTCGTCAATTGACTGCTCGGCTAAATCTTCCATTGTGACCACACCCTGTGCAGCAAGAGCGTGTGCAAGTGTATTGTCCATACCTTCCATATTTAACAAGTCATCAGCAGGCTGATGCTTTTCTTCACCCGCTAAAGCCTGCGTTAATAATGCGTCTTTCGCACGGTTACGCAGTTCTTCGGCCGTTTCTTGATCGAAACCTTCGATAGCCAAGAACTCTTCTAATGGCACGTACGCCACTTCTTCTAGTGATGCAAAACCTTCTTCGATTAAAAAATCGGCTGTATCTTCATCAACATCTAGCGCTTTGATAAAGGTATCTCTAACTGTATCGGCTTCTTTAGTTTGCTTTTCTTGCCACTGCTCAACGCTCATCACGTTGATATCCCACTTGGTTAACTCAGACGCAAGGCGAACATTTTGACCGCCGCGGCCAATAGATTGGGCTAAATTTTCTTCATTAACAGCCACATCCATTGAGCCTTTTTCTTCGTCAACAACGATAGATTCGATTTCAGCAGGCGCCATGGCATTAATAACAAATTGCGGCGGGTTATCATCCCAAAGGATAATATCAATACGCTCGTTACCCAATTCATTTGAGACAGCTTGTACTCGTGATCCACGCATACCAACACATGCGCCAACAGGATCAATACGACCATCATTCGTCGAAACGGCAATTTTAGCGCGCGAACCAGGGTCACGTGCTGCCGCTTTTAAGTCAATCACTTGCTCCGCAATTTCGGGCACTTCAATTTTGAATAATTCGACAATCATTTCTGGGCAAGCGCGGCTTAAAAATAACTGCGGGCCACGTGATTCAGGACGTACATCATGCAATACAGCGCGGACGCGATCATTCATACGAAAGACTTCACGACCAACGAGCTCCTCTCTTGGCAGTAAACCTTCAGCGTTATTACCTAAATCAACAATGATATTATCACGCGTCACTTTTTTGACAGAACCAGAAACAAGTTCACCAACACGGTCTTTAAACTGAGCAACCACTTTAGCGCGCTCAGCTTCACGAACCTTCTGTACAATAACTTGCTTAGCTGTTTGTGCAGCAATACGACCAAATTCGACATTTTCTACAACTTCTTCATAGCTGTCGCCAGGCACAAGTGTAGGATCTTTTTCGATGGCTTCTTCTGTTGTGAACTGTGTACCTAGCTCGGCCATCTCGTCATCGCTAACGACTGACCACTTACGTAAAGTAGTATAATTACCGTCTGCACGGTTAATACTTACCGTAATATTTGATTCTTCATCGTAACGCTTTTTGGTGGCTGTCGCCAATGCCAACTCGAGTGCTTCAAAGATAATTTCTTGATCCACGCCTTTTTCGTTGGATACTGCTTCCGCTACGAGCAAAATTTCTTTTTTCATTTATTGCCTCTATATATCCCTATTGTTGGGAAATAACATTACCTGTTTATTTGTACTTAAAATTTGGGGACGACGTTGGCTTTATCTACAGTATCAAAGGGTAGCAAGTACTCCTCTGCATCTATTTGCACAACAATATCGTCATCTTCTATGGCATTTAAGCGGCCAGAAAACTTTCTACGACCATCAAAGGCGACGCGTAATTTAACAGTAACGTTCTCGCCAACATGCTGTTTAAACTGATCAAGTGTAAAAAGCGGCCTATCCATACCGGGCGACGATACCTCTAGGGTATATTCGCTAGCTATTGGATCTTCAACATCTAAAACACTGCTTGCTTGACGACTAACATTGGCGCAGTCATCGACACTAACACCGTCTTTATTTTCGATATAAATACGTAAAACGGTATCTTTACCTTGCTGCTTTAACTCCAAACCCCAAAACTCCAAACCTAATGAAGTAATGATATCGGCAAGCAATGTTTTTAACTTACTTTCTTTAACTGACATACATGTTCTCTTTGTTGCGTTTTTGGTGCCGTCACTCATCGCACCGCTAATAACGCCACCCGCTGCATTATTAACTACAATCGCGGCAAACGCTTATATAAAAAATGGGCACACGGCCCATTTAATGCTTAATCTATTTCACTCGACAAGGGGGATGACATTACTGCTTTATCAAGCGGTATATACCTGATGCAATATTACAAACAAAAAGAGTAAATTTCTAACATTCAGATATGAAAAAACCCCATAAAGGGGTCAATCGAAACAGATTAAAATCTGCATTAGCAATTAAATAAATTGCAATCTTGATTCAATATATGCCTAGCATCACTTGAATAATGAACTGCTAGACATTGAAATAATTGGTAGCGGGGGCTGGATTTGAACCAACGACCTTCGGGTTATGAGCCCGACGAGCTACCAGGCTGCTCCACCCCGCACCGGTTACAACATAAACACAACCATAAACCTGTGTCTCTTATCTAAATAAAGCTGCTGTAAAACTTTACATCCTTATGGACTTCGTCCAAGTCAGGCGTCGCATTATAGGGATGCACCCCCACCTTGGCAAGTGTTATTTTCAATAAATATACAATTAATTTATAGCGCGTCATTTAAAGGCAAATAAACCTCCGTTGGAACAAAGCGAATTCCCCTGCCAGTCTCACCTTTATAGCTGCGTCGGATGGCCTTTGTAAAAACAGGCGCGCCTTTCTTAAGGCGAGATTTCATTTGCGCAACCTGAACGCGCGATAAGCCAGCCTTTGATAAATCATAATCAGAGAAGCTTCTTTTAAACTGTGCATTTATAAGCTGTGCCTCACCATAAAAGCAGGGCTGCGTTATACAGCGCGATAAATTTGACTTAAGACTCCAAAACCTTCCTACATCACTCGCCTTACCAGCGCGATAAAGAACCTGAGAAGCACTCAGTGTCGCGCTCACCCACTGAGAGTCGCCCAGCTCTTCGCCATTAGAACGGGTAGCGGTTATGACACCCGCAACAATAAACGACGAGTGCTTAGCAGCATCTAAAGCGCCGCCGCCCATTTCTTTCATATCAAAATGGCTGATATAACACTGCAACTGCCGTTTACCGTTTGGGCAGCGCATTGAACGCTCATTCACCTTTTGCACAAACACACCACCACAAAGAGGCGCAGCACAACGCCGCAGGTCAGGCTTAACAAAATAATAATCAATCTCTTTAGCTTTTACACCTGATGTCAATGGTTGTGCAAAGGCACTAAGGCTCGACAAGCAAAACAAGCTAGCAAGTAGACTTTTTATTAACATTTTCATAACCACACCATAAGTGAAAGACAAACATAGATTAATAGTAAGTTGTAAAAGCTTACAGTACAAATCTTACAGCACAAATAAAGACGCGAAACGCCTACGATCTAACGGCTAAACTGACTACACTGACCGCGTTTTAGTTCATTTAAATAACAAGACTATGCTTTCGCATTTACAAACAACAATATTCACATGTAATTATTGTGCGCCACTACCACAAACATGCGGCGCATTAACTTAATATAGAAACCTCAACACAACGACTTTTAAAGCAAAGACAACATGAAAAAACCCTTAATCATAACCTGCTACCTATATATTCTCACCGCCTGCTCAGGTGACAACAGTATAGACATTGATATGCAGCCAAGCCCCGTATCCACCATAAGCAGTTCTAGTAGTTCTAGTAGTTCTAGTAGCTCTAGTAGCTCTAGTAGCTCCAGTGGCCCCGCTGGCGGTATCAATCAAGATTTCGATCTTCCTGGGCGAATTCAAGCTCAAGATTACACCCGCGCCTATGAAATAGACCCCAATCGCGAAGGTGACGCACAAGGCCAATGCTCTACTGGCGAGGCCGATATGGCACAAACGCAAGACAACAACGGAATATGTTATGTCGGGTGGGTAACAGAAGGCGAGTGGCTAGAATTCGACACGCTAACTAACGCTCAAAGCACTTATGACATCACTCTGAGGGCCGCTGCGGGCACGCAAACTGCTAGCCCCAGAAGAATATCAATACATTTAAACGACACCCCCCTACAAACAGTCACCATTCCGGCCAAAGGCTTTGAAAGCTTTAACGATGTTGTTATTGAAGACATTACTATTGGAGCCGCAAAACAAACATTGCAGGTCTATTTTGAGACGGGAGATATCAACTTAAACTATATTGACATCCAATACGCTAACGCTACCCCCTCCACACCCCCAGAAGAAAACCCATCCCTACCAACAGGCACTCAGAGCTGCACACCAGTATCAATGCCAGATTTAGATGACATCCCCAACAGTACAGCACTTGCAAGCGCCAACAACGATATTCGTGCAGCATTTGAAGTCAGCGGCAACACTATTGTCTCTAAATTAGTGCGCGATCAACGCTATGGCGATATAGCACTTCAATACTGGCAAAAATTTGCTACACGAATACCCGTTAAATATCGCACACAACTTATTCAATTTAATGTTTACACGGGCGGCAGCCGTGCCGGTTGGTTTGACGGCACAGGCAAAAACAGCGACCTAGGTCGACCAGGCTACACCATAGCCATTAACGCCAACCTAGCCGACTCTGCTGGTGAGCCTTGCGACCCATTAATTGCTAAGAGAGGATATTTTGACTGGACATTAGTACATGAATTTGGCCACCTTATTAACTTAACAACAGGCACCACAGAATTATTCTCTCAGGTGTTCGACAAGAACGAACCAAGAAGGTCACGCAACCCGCAGGACTATGCGCGCGACGGATCCCCCAAAACAGAGGGTAACTTTGTTACATCGTACGCCGAACGAGAAGGAGGAGATGAAGAGGTCGCTGAAACATTCACAACTTACGCACTCATAAACACACTCCCAACCAATAATAGCTTGGTCGCACAAAAAATACGCTTTATTGGTAAGCAACCAAGCTACGGCGCATTAAGAAAAGCCCTGCAAGCACCTTAAGCAAAACGGGC
Source organism: uncultured Saccharophagus sp. (assembly GCA_937920545.1). GTDB lineage: Bacteria > Pseudomonadota > Gammaproteobacteria > Pseudomonadales > Cellvibrionaceae > Saccharophagus. The sequence continues at coordinate 7,523 of CAKZUG010000075.1, read as the reverse complement.
GCTTGCAATAACACCTTGCAGCAAGCGCCGTTTAGTAGGGACAAACTAACCGCACAAAAAGACGCCGACCTACACCTTAAAGTATTGCACCACGTTTTCGAGGTCATTAGAGATAGAGGTTAACGTTGCGGTGATCTGCCTAACAGATTCAGCCGACGAAACATTATCGGCCGCTCGACTATTAATATGAATAATCTCTTGATTAATATGCGTGCTGGCTTTTGACTGCTGCTCAACCACACCCCCCAGATGGGCAAGCGCCTTATAAGAGTCGTCAGCATTGATATTGAGTGCATTTAACGGCTCAACCATTTGATTAATCATCACAACGCCCAACTCCAACTCTTGACGACCCTTCCCGATTTGATCAACAGCCAAAGCTGTCTCACCTTCCATAGCATCAATAACGTCATTAATTTGCGTTGTTGCAAGCTCAGTACGATTAGCCAAGCCTCGTACCTCATCGGCCACAACAGAAAACCCCCTACCCGCCTCACCAGCCCTTGCCGCCTCAATGGCCGCATTAAGAGCCAGTAAATTTGTCTGCTCAGCAATTTCACGCACCGTTGTCACTAAGACTCTCACTGATGCAGCACTTTCACTTAAGGTAGTCACTGCGCCAGCAGAGTGAGCAATTGTTTGCGATATTTTATCGAACTCCTGAGTCACATTATCAATCAAGGATTTACCGCTAACTGCCAGCTCACGCGCCTCCTTACTTTGCTCGCGTGCGCGTAAACTAATAGCACTCACCTCGTCGGAATCACGACTAAACACCGCCATATGGGCACTTACACGCTCAACAGCCTCGCTCTGATCAGATGACCCTGCATGCACAACAGACACAGGATTAACCAAATCAGATGCAATACCTTTAACCGTGCGCGCATTATGCTGAATAAGCAACATCTGCGTCTGTAGCCCAGCGCACATACCACAAAAGGCCGACATCAAACTCGCGACCTCATCGCGCCCAACAGGATCCGGAGGGGATGATAGATCACCCGCAGCAATGCGCCGAGCAATATCAACCGCACGCTTAAGAGGTACAGTAATACTTTTAACCACCAGACCAACAAACACACCCACAAACAGTACACCAACCCCGCCTAACAGTAACGACCAAAACTGCATAGCATTTGCCTGATCAGATGCCGCCACCTGCTCATCAATAAGCATTTCGCGCTTTTGAGAGGCAACAAACTCCACTTCGCTTAAGAACGCCATTAAAGTAGGCTTGGTCGTCTCGTTAAATTGCGACAACGCAGCCTGAGAATCAAGCTCTAGCAACTCTACAGTTTCATTAAATGCATCCCGGGACGCTCCTCGTGCAGCAGTAAAGCGTTCGCCAATATACACGCTCTGACTTTGTTCAAACGACTGTATCGTTGCATCGATCTGACGATTACTTTTATCCATAGCGGCATAAAGAGGTATACGCTTATTGCGCTCCTGAGTTGATAAAAGCAGGAGCAAACTAATAACAGCCTCTTCAGCATAACCTTTTAAATCAGCCACCTTTAAAAACTGCGGAATCTCGTCGTTGACTATTCGGTTATTTTGCGCAGATAATGTATTTACACCTTGCCCACCCAAAAATAATACACCCACCAACAAACAAACCAAAAACCCAAAGCACAGCAACAACCGCTTGCCAATAGAAACCTTCGCCCAAAACACTGTCATACACCCACCCCAATAATTACATCTGAACACCTTTGGGTAACCCTAATCTACACCAGGCACATGTTAAAAAACCCACTAACAGATTAAAAGCCACTCGACATACATTAAAGGCACCGCCTACACAAAGCATAGACGACCAAAGAGAATAAAAACAAAGGTAGATCCAAACAAACAAAAACAGAGCAATTACTGATACGGCACGCCCAACATAGAGCTTTAATGCCACATAAACAAAGGACAAACACTTTAATAGCAATATGTACGCTAGAATCAGCCTCACCGCTAACATCAGAATCAACACTATCAATGATCAGCACTTAAAAAAGAGCGTACAAATGACGACACAATGCAAGCCAGCCATCTCAGCAGCAAGCAATGCCTTTACTGAGTTACTTGCCAAACAAAAAGCACAATCTAAACGTCTATTTAAAGCACGCGGAATTTCCGTTATACGTTGCGAGCAGTGCCAACTAAGCGAGAGAACATGTATTTGCAGCTACGCGCCTAAAGCAAGCAGCGTATGCGATTTTATTTTATTAATGCACAGCGATGAAGTGTTCAAGCCCACCAATACTGGCCGCCTAATCGCGAGTACATTTAACCACCAAACCTACGCCTTTTGCTGGCATCGCACCGAGCCTGATACGGCGTTACTGGCCATGCTTAACGACCCAACACGCGACTGCTACATCCTTTTTCCTAAACCCGAAACCCCAAAACCAGATGACGATCTCTCTCGCTTTACGTCAGCCTTACCAAAATGCAGCGCATCGCCCAACGGCTCACAAAATCAAAAGAAGCTCACTTTCATTTTGCTCGATGGCACATGGCGACAAAGCTCACGCATGGTGAGGCTCAGCCGCTGGCTAGATAAAGTGCCGTGCTACTCACTCCCTAGCACCTTAGGCTACACAGGCAAATATGCCGTACGCAAAGCCCCCCAAAATAATCAACTGGCCACAGCACAGGCTGCCGTATTATGTTTAATAGCCGCAGGTGACGAAAAAAGCGCTAAACTACTTGAGATGTATTTTGATGTTTTTAATCAGCATTACGTGTCTGTTCGCAAAAATACCACACCCAGCATAACAGCCGCTCACGAACACCTTCTTGCTCACAGACGTGACAGGTAAACATCAAAAAAGGCGCGCACCCGATAAAAACCCCAGATGTATTTAGGTACATTTAACAAGCTAAACAAATCACAACGCGGTAACATATAGGTAAGCACATTAAGAATCACAGCAGGCTCGACCCGACAAAGTATGAAAGCGTCAGACGCGCTAAATCATAACCCACTTCTCAACTGACACAGAGGCAACCATGAAAAAACACCCCACACTTCCCCGCAGTAAAGCATTAGAAGTGAACCTAGATGACGAGCGCTACGGCAGCTTTGCCGAAATAGGCGCAGGGCAGGAAGTCGTTAGGTGGTTTTTTCAGGCGGGCGGCGCGGCGGGCACTATCGCCAAAAGCATCTCGGCTTACGACATGAAAGTCAGCGATGCAATTTACGGGAAATGTCCACGCTATGTATGTCGGGATAGGCTTGACTCGATGGTACGCTACGAATACGATCTTACGCTCGAGCGCTTAAGCGCAGACCGCGGAGATTCCACTGCCTTCTTTTCGTTTGCCGATACCGTATCAGCACGCAACTATCACGGCACCAATGAATGCCACGGCTGGCTGGGCATCCGCTTTCAGCACGAACCCGGTGCCGCCCCTAGTGACATTGTGATCCATGTACGCATGCTCGATAACGAAAATGCATTACAGCAAGAGGCGCTAGGCATTGTTGGCGTTAACTTAATTTATGGTGCCTGCTATTTAAGCGAGAAACCACACACACTAATAGAATCACTCTTAGACGGCCTCAACACAAACCGCCTAGAAATAGACATGGTCGATTTTTCGGGCGCCGCTTTTGCCGATGTAGATAATCGCGTCGCAAGCTTAAAACTGGTGCAACTAGGCTTATCGGGCGCAGCCATGTTCGCCGCCGACGGCACAGTTTTACAACCTTCAGAATACTTACGCAAACGTCCTGTTTTGGTCGAGCGCGGGCGCTTTCGCCCCGTCACCAACCTAAATATCGATATGCTAGAAGCCGCATTGACCGAATTTGAAGACGAAGACGATATTGAACAGGGCGAAACACTTGCCCTAATGGAAATTACCATGCACAACCTCAATACCGACCACGAAGACGGTATTGACCTTAATGACTTTTTAAGCCGAGCCGAGGCACTTGAAGCGACTGGGCACGCAGTGCTTATATCGGATTTCCCCGAGCATTACCGTTTAGCGGCTTACCTAGCACGCTACACGCGCAGACGCATTGGCATGACGATGGGCGCGCTTAGCTTAAAAGAAATATTCCAAGAGCATTACTACGATCACTTACAGGGCGGTATTTTAGAGGGCTTTGGCCGTCTATTTAAAAACAACGTTAAGCTGTATATCTACCCTTATAAAAACCCAGAAACACAAGAAATGCTTAAAGTCGACAACCTCACTATCGAGGCCAAACACAAACCACTGTTTGAGTATCTGGTGATGCGCGGCTGTATTTCACAGATTAACCACTACAACGCAGCGTATCTCTCGATATTTTCTGATGATGTGCTGAGTCAAATAGTTAACAATGAAGCGGGATGGGAACAAATGGTCCCCAAGGTTGTGGCTAAAACAATACAAGAGCGCAATTTATTTAGGCAAAACATTCACTGCCGCCTAGATGAGCACGCCAACTAATGACACGCCCCGGAATACACTAACGAGTAGCTGGGGCGGGCTTTACACGCGGCGCATTTTTGTTAACGTCTTATCCAGCATATTGGCAAAACGCTGCTTATCGGTGGCATTCATTGGCCTTTGACCGCCAGTATGCTCGCCACTCGCTCGCATCTGATCTAGAAAATCACGCATATTTAAACGCGGTTTAATATTATCGTGCGTGAGTATTTCACCACGCGGACTAATAACAGCGCCGCCCTTCGTAATAGCTTCGTCCGCCAGCGGGATATCGGCCGTGATAATCACATCACCCGCCTCGACCTGCTCGACAATATAATTATCTGCCTCATCAAAACCCGATGTCACCACATGTGCATGCAAAAATGGCGATGGCGGTAAACGTGTAAATTGATTCGCCACAAAATACGTCGGGATTTTACGATTTGTGGCCGCCTTACAAATGACCTCTTTGATCATAATAGGGCACGCATCGGCATCAACCCAAATAGTCATACATTATCCTTCTTGTTTCTTTTTCTAATTAAGATCAAGCGCCAACAAAAAAGTAGCGCCTACAGCACCGCGAACTTATCGCGCACATCATACCCAAATACACAGAAATCACGCTATACCATTTTAAGTCGATAGAATAGCCGTCCACTAAGAATACATCACTTAATACAAATGAGGCGTTAAACGCCAAGCCTAAACCACCGTAATTGCCAAATTAAGCCAGAATAAGCCGATCTTTTTGACTATTGTGGGTAGTATTTACTCATAATAACGCCTACAATGCGCGCCTAATATGTACGAACAACCCAAAACCTGTGTTTTATACACACTTCACTTGTTTTAACCTTTTTTTACTTATTTATACCACCACACCGCTGATCAAAAAAAAGACAACCGACGCCATTATCTATATAATAGTGCCGCTTTTTTAGCGTATTCAAGCTCGCTTTTCGTTATTTCTCATTCATAAGAAGGTAACGTGGCAAGCTCACCATTATCAGGAATTATGAATGACCGATACAACAGTTGAATCAGGCCCAACGTTTAGCGACCTTGGCCTAAATAAAGATATCCTTAAAGCACTTAGCGATATAGGTTACGAAAAACCGTCTCCTATCCAAGAAAAAAGCATCCCGCACCTTTTAGAAGGTCGCGATATTTTGGGTCAAGCCCAAACCGGTACGGGTAAAACGGCCGCTTTTGCCTTACCTATTCTTAACAACATCGATGTAAAATCGAAGCATCCACAAGTGCTGGTACTTGCACCCACGCGTGAACTTGCTATTCAAGTGGCTGAGGCGTTCCAATCGTATGCCAACCACATGAAAGGCTTTCACATTCAGCCTATTTACGGTGGCCAAAGCTACGATCAGCAAATTCGTGGTTTACGCCGTGGCGCACAAGTTGTTGTGGGTACACCCGGCCGCGTGATGGATCACATGCGTAAAGGCACATTAAAGCTCGACAACCTAACTCACCTTGTTTTAGATGAAGCCGACGAAATGTTACGCATGGGCTTTATTGACGATGTTGAATGGGTATTATCACATACGCCAGACACACGCCAAATCGCGCTCTTCTCGGCAACGATGCCGCGTGAAATCGCCAAGGTAGCCAACAAATACCTTAACGACCCTGCACATATCAAAATTGAACAAAAAACCACCACAGCGAGCACCATTAGACAGCGCTACTGGGGTGTGAGCGGTCATCACAAGCTAGATGCAACTACGCGTATTTTAGAATCAGAAGAATTCGACGCGATGATCATCTTTGTGCGTACAAAAACCACAACAACTGAGCTGGCCGAGAAACTCGCTGCACGCGGCTATTCAAGTGCTGCGCTTAACGGTGATATCTCGCAAAATATTCGTGAGCGCACGGTAGAAAAGCTCAAAAAAGGCCAAATTGATATTTTGGTTGCGACCGATGTAGCGGCACGTGGCCTTGACGTTGAACGTATCAGTCACGTACTTAACTACGACATCCCTTACGATACAGAAGCGTATGTACACCGTATTGGTCGTACTGGCCGCGCTGGTCGTACTGGTGATGCTATCTTATTTGTTGCACCACGCGAAATGCGCATGCTACGCAGTATTGAGCGCGCAACACGCAAACCTATCGAGCATATGAAAATGCCAAGCACGCAAGATCTTAACAATCTGCGTATTGACAAATTCAAGCAAAAAGTAATCGAAGCAGCACAAAAACCCGGTATAGAAGCATTCCGTAAAATCGTGACAGAAATTACCCACGATAACGAAATTGATCCAGCCGATATTGCTGCCGCCCTCGCCTTATTGAGCCAAGGTGACCAACCGCTTTTATTAACAGATAAGCCAGAGCGTGAAATTCGCGAGCGCACGCAGCGTGACGATGATGGCGGACGCGATAGAGGTCGTGGACGTGACAGGGGTCGTGGGCGCGAGCGTGGCGGCGAACGTGGCGGACGCGAAGAGCGCCCAAGACGTGATCGTGGCAGCAAAGGCGGCGACGAAAACATGCAGACTTTCCGTATTGAAGTCGGCCGTGATGACGGTGTACGCCCTGGCGATATTGTAGGCGCTATCGCTAACGAAGCTAACATTAGCAGCAAATTTATTGGGCATATCAAATTGCACGATAACTACAGCACTGTTGATCTACCTAACACCACTACAGACGACGCTATTAAAACGCTGGATAAAGTATGGGTATGCCAAAAGCAACTCCGTATATCTAAATTAGGCGCAGGCGGTGGTGGCGGTAACAGCGATAAAAGCTACCGCAAAAAACCACGTAAAAGCGATGGAGACAAACCCGCTTACAACAAGAAAAAAGGCAAATCTAACGGCGGCGAAAGCAGTGTTAAGAAACGCCCCGCTGCTTCTGAATAATACGGTTTAGCACATCGCTAAATAACGTATTAACTAGCGCTCTAAAAAGCCACTGCACACTTATGTGTGCAGTGGCTTTTTTGTATTATTTGCTTGTATTCATCACTCTCATACTGGTTTTTCTACCACGCTATACAAGCGCCCCATTAAATCGATTCCTTTATTTTATCTGCGCCCTTGTTTTGATATGATCGCGCCTTACTCATA
>CAKZUG010000074.1 GCA_937920545.1 uncultured Saccharophagus sp. | reverse complement strand
GTTAGCTAACCAGAGGAATGCGGGAATAGCTCAGTGGTAGAGCACAACCTTGCCAAGGTTGGGGTCGGGAGTTCGAGCCTCCTTTCCCGCTCCATATATTAAAAGCCAGCTTTTTAGCTGGTTTTTTTTCGTCTAACGTTTTTGTTGTTTCTTTTGATGTATATATTTTCCAGCCAATTCCTTTGCTTACCTTGTGTTATTTAATGTTCAGTGCTTTTGTGTTTGAGCGGGTAACCGGCTTTTTTTAATTTTCTGAAAAATTGTATAAAGTTAGTGTTGACAGTTACCGTTTAGATGCATAGAATGCGCACCTCTCTGAGATGACGTACACGTCAAATGATGTCCCCATCGTCTAGAGGCCTAGGACACCGCCCTTTCACGGCGGTAACAGGGGTTCGAATCCCCTTGGGGACGCCACTTAGTGTCGTTGTTAAATTTAGCTAAAAGTGAAAGAGTTAGCTAACCAGAGGAATGCGGGAATAGCTCAGTGGTAGAGCACAACCTTGCCAAGGTTGGGGTCGGGAGTTCGAGCCTCCTTTCCCGCTCCATATATCAAAAACCAGCTTTATAGCTGGTTTTTTTTCGTCTTTTTTTTGTATGTTGCTTATGTGTTGAGCAGCTATACACTGCCTCCGTGTTTTTTTCTGATGTCTGTATATTGCTCAAGTGTGACCTCTTGCTGGGTGGCTAGCTCAAACGTATCTTCTTCTATTGCCTGAAAACATCTAATTTCTTTATCGTCCACGTAATGCAGGCACTCTCCGCCAAAGTACCAAAATAACTCGCGTGGTATACTGGGTGTAATATGCGGGTAGCGTGCAATACAGGTAGTGATAAACCATTGCCCTATGTTGCAGGTGTCTTCTTGTGTGTTTATATCGTGTGATAATTGCTCTAAGCGGTGAATAAACGCGTTGTCTTGAGTCTCGTTTTCATCGCTTTTATTAATAGTGAGTACGGTGTAGAAACGGTTGTAGCTATTTTGGTGAAACGTTTTAATTACGCTATTGGGGTTTGAGTCCGATATAGTCATGCTTTGCCTTGCTTATGTTTGTTTTCGCGGTGGGTTAGTGAGCATCATCATAGCAAATTGCTTATGATGATGCTGTTTAGCCTCGTGCGCTTTTTTTAAGGAATATATAATGCCAGCAGCAATTGAGATTAAATCTCTTAGTAAAGTTTATGGTAATGGTTTCAAGGCCTTAAATGGATTGTCGTTAACAGTCGAGCAGGGTGATTTTTACGCTTTGCTTGGGCCTAATGGTGCGGGTAAATCGACGACTATTGGTATTTTGTCATCTTTGGTGAAAAAAACAGATGGCAAGGTGCGTATTTTTGGTTGTGATATTGATACCGATTTTTCGAAGGCTAAAGAGTTTATTGGTGTGGTGCCGCAAGAGTTTAATTTTAATATGTTTGAGAAGGTCGAAGATATTATTATTAATCAGGCGGGGTATTACGGTTTGCCGCGCGCTATTGCAAAAGAGCGCAGTGAAAAATACCTCAAAAAATTAGGGTTATGGGATAAACGAGCTGAGCCGAGCCGAGGTTTGTCGGGTGGTATGAAGCGGCGCTTAATGATTGTGCGGGCGCTTATCCATGAGCCAAAGTTGTTGATTTTAGATGAACCAACTGCGGGCGTCGATATCGAGTTGCGCCGTTCAATGTGGCAGTTTTTAACCGAAATTAACGAGCAGGGCACGACCATTATTTTAACGACCCATTATTTGGAGGAGGCAGAGAGCCTCTGTCGTAATGTGGGTATTATTAATAACGGCGAGTTGGTTGAAAATACGAGTATCAAAAACCTCCTTAAGCAGTTAACGAAAGAAACGTTTGTGTTTGATTTAGCTGCACCGCTTGATGTGCCGCCGACTATCGACGGTTATACCGTTGAGAAAACCGATAATGCGACTCTCGAGATCGCCGTGGATAAAGGGCAGTCGCTTAATGTTATCTTTGATCAGCTCACTCAAAAAGGGGTAAGTGTTATTAGTATGCGCAGTAAATCGAACCGTTTAGAGGAGTTGTTTGTTTCGCTTGTTGAGTCATCGCAAGCGGGTAAAGGGGGTGCATCATGACGCCTAAGCAGCAATATGTCGCTTTTGAAACGCTCATCCGCAAAGAGGTGCGCCGTTTTACCCGCATATGGGTGCAAACGCTTATTCCTCCAGTGATTACTATGGCGCTGTATTTTGTCGTGTTTGGTGCACTTATTGGTAGCCGTATTGGCGAGATGGGGGGCTTTGATTATATGTCGTTTGTGGTGCCCGGCTTGATTATGATGTCGGTGATTAATAATTCATATTCGAATGTCGTTTCTTCTTTTTTCAGCGCCAAGTTTTCAAAAAGTATTGAAGAGTTGCAGGTAAGCCCGACTCCAAGCTATATCATTATGTTGGGTTACGTAGGTGGCGGCGCCTTGCGTGGCTTAATAGTAGGTGGCATTGTGACGACAGTATCGCTCTTGTTTGTCGATCTGCATATTCAGCATATTTGGGTCACGATACTTGTTGTTTTATTAACCTCTATTTTGTTTTCTATTGCAGGTATGATTAATGCCATTTTTGCTAAATCTTTTGATGATATTTCAATTATTCCGACGTTTGTTCTAACGCCTATGACGTACTTGGGTGGCGTTTTTTATTCTATTTCATTATTGCCTGAATTTTGGCAGGGTGTGTCTAAGCTCAATCCTGTGTTGTATATGGTGAATGCCTTTCGTTATGGCATGCTAGGCGTATCTGATGTCAATATTTATGTTTCGCTAGCAGGTATTATGATGTTTGTTGTTATTGCTGCTGGCGTATGTTTATACCTGCTTGAGCGCGGCAAAAAAATGCGCACATAGTTACTGGTTACTTTGGAGTTATTTGTATTATGCATTCTGTAAAATTGGGTGAGCAAAACCCTTACCCTGCAACGTATTCGGCCAGCTGCCTAGAGTCTATACCACGGCATTTGGCGAGAGAAAGTATTGGTCTTGAGGGAGAGCTTCCTTTTAGTGGGCAAGATATTTGGACCGCGTTTGAGGTGTCTTGGTTGGACCTTGACGGTAAGCCGATTGTGGCGATGGCTACATTTATATTTGAAAGCGATTCTCGTCATATCGTTGAGTCGAAATCGTTTAAATACTATTTAAATTCATTTAATCAAAGTCATTTTGCATCTTTTGAGCAAGTCAGTAGTACGATGCAAGCCGATTTATCTAAAGCCTGTGATGGCTCAGTGAAGGTTGAGTTATGTACTCTGGACGCGTCTTTCGATTATATTGAAGTGGGCCGTCCTACGGGCGTGTGTATTGATGATCTCACGCCTCCGGTTATTGAGTACTCGCCTAATGCCGCGTTATTGGCTGTCGAGGCGGGTAAGCAAGAAGCAGACTGTGAAATATACAGTCATTTGCTTAAAAGTAATTGCCCTGTGACGAATCAGCCCGATTGGGCTACGGTGTGGATTAAATATACGGGTAGTAAAATACAGCCTGAGTCGCTATTGGCTTATGTGATTTCATTTCGTCAGCATCAAGGGTTTCACGAGAACTGCGTCGAGCGCATTTTTAGTGATATTGCTAAGGTGTGTCAGCCAGAGAAGTTATCGGTTTATGCGCGTTACACGCGTAGAGGAGGGTTGGATATTAACCCTTTTAGAACGAATGCTAATGAGGTTGCGCCGCTGTGGCGAATTGCTCGTCAATAGTATGTTGCGAGCTATGCGCTCAACCCTTAAAGCTACCTCATCGGTTATGGTGGCTTTAAGTGATCTTATCTTGAATGCGTTCGGAGAGTTTTTCTAGGTAAGTCACGATTTTGTCTTTGTCGTAATTTTTCATTTTTTCTAAGTCTAAGTGCATCGAAAAGCCTTCTAGGTTTTGCTCGTAATAGCTTTGGTCTCGGCCTAAGTTCTTTCTAAAGTCAGTGACTTGGTAAACCTTAACAGGGTTAATAAAGCCTTTTACGCGTATCTCGCCTTTATCGCGGCACATGACAATGTCTTTAACCAGCGACCAGCTTTCATACGATATTAAAATTTCGCCTGGTTCAGCGGCTGATTCTAGGCGGCTTGCAAGGTTAACATGCGTGCCTAGCACGGTGTAATCCATATAGTGGTTTGTGCCAAACGAACCAACGGTGCAATAACCTGTGTTAATCCCCATGCGTATTTCTAATGGCTTTTTAATCCCCAGCTTTATCCATGTTGTTTGCAGTTCTTTCATCTTGCGGCGCATTTCTACTGCCATGGCAATTGAGCGTAGGCAGTCTTTTTTGACGCCCTCGCTTTTATTGTCGCCAAAAATAATCATCACGCCATCGCCCATAAATTTATCTATGGTGCCACGGTGCTTGGAGGCTATTTTATTCATTTCAAATAAGTAGCTATTGAGTACTTCGGTAAGAGTTTCTGCTTCTAACTCTTCAGATAGCGAGCTGAACCCCTGAATGTCAGAGAAAAATACGGTGACCCGTTTGCGTTCAGCGGTTAATTCTTTTTCTCTGCCCTCGCTAACAGCGCGCCAAACGGTAGGTGTTAAATACCGAGCAAGCTTGTACGAGCGAAGTTTTTGATCGAATTTATCTTTGGTTAGTTGTGCGGCACGCTTTTCGAGGTTTTTAATGCGTTTGTGGGCGTATAAGGCGTATGCGCAGAAATACAGTGTAATGCCAATTAGGCTTACGACGCTGATTTCTAGGGAGTTGTTAGGTGACATTTTTTGGTATGAAAGTAGCGAAGTGAGGCTTGCGCCGATAGCGAAGGCCGCGCTATCAATCCCCCATTTTTTAATTCCGCCGTTAAAAATGCTGTTAAATTGGATCATGGTGAAAAACAAGACGCTGGGGACGACGCTGAAGCTAAGAGTGCCCACTATGATGCCAATTAGCGCTGCATCAGCGGTCATAATTCGTGATAATGAACGATAAATGTTTTTTGTTCTGAATCGCTTTCTCAGCCAGACATAGCTAAAAACGGTATACGCAAGAAAGGCGAGGCCTAAAAATAAGTTAAACGAAACCAAAGTAGACAGCGAAACGCTAAGTAGCAGCGTACCTGCCGCAGCGCAACAAACTAACGCGCGAATGTCTATTTGCCTTATTGGTGGCGTAACATTTGTAGCTGCATCAGAGGTGTTTTTTTCTGGTTTTTTTGCCATATGCTTGTATAGACTGCTGAGTGGTGTTGTGAGGTCTTTGCCTAATGAAACCTCTATTAGGTGCGATTGGTCGTCTATGAGTAGCCTAAATGTTACTCGCTAAAACATCATAGCTTATTTTGGCTTATATTGAACCACCCCTATATTTAAATGATTGAAATGAACCGTTTTACCGAGGTTTGTTTGTCTTCATCGTCACGCGAGCTGCTCTTTTAGCTTTTTATTCTCTTCTTTTAGTAATGATAACTCTAGGTCTTTGGTTTCATCGTCTGCTTGCTGTTCGGATTGAATCTTAATTTGCGCCTTAAGTCCGCGAATCTCTCTACTTGCATTGGCAAGCTCATCTTCCATCAGTTGTATGCATGTTTCAGACTCTTTCATAAATTGCTTGTGTTTGCTAAGTTCATTGGTGATGTGATCCATGGTTTCTTCATCATGGCTTATTTTGGATTGGTTACGAAGTTTTGCTTGTAGCTCCTCAATCATTTTATGCTGGTTGGCCGCAAATAGGCGTAGGCTTTCAATTTCTTGCTCTGCATCTGCGCTGTTAGATGTTATTAAATGCAGTTGTTTTCCGTCATTTAATAATTCAGCCATTTCGTCGTAGCTTTTGGTATAAGCTTCAAGTGAATGTTTGATGTCTGGGTTAAGTTCGTCCTCTAACCCTTGCAGGGTGCCAATGTGTGTTTGGGCTTCATTTTGGCATGAGGTTAGTTGTTCTTCTAGATCACTGTAGTGATGTTTTAGGCTTTCGAGGTGGCTAATTGTTTTTTTGTTTTGCATGAGCTTATCTTGAAGAGACCCAATTTCATTTTTTAGCGTGGTTATTTGTTGTTCGCCAGCATTTTTTAGTAAAAGTTGAATGTGGGTTTCATATGTATGAATAATACTGTCAAAACTGGTTTCTTTATTGTGTGTGGTGAGGTGCAGGTATTCAGCTTGCAGCACATGAAACCGTAGCGATATTGCTTGTATGTTTACTATTTGATCGTTAAGAGCGCTGTTAATGTCTTTGTTTATATGTAATTGATTGAAGTTATCCTCTGTTACTTGTAGCTGTTTATTAAGGTAGGTGATGTTGTCTGTGTTTGTATTGGTTGATTGAGTTGGGGTCGGGTGGGCTTTTATTTTTTCTTTAAGGTTGGCAATTGTCTTATTTAACGCCTTGATCTTAAACGCTAAAATCACACATGTAATAATTGCAACTAAAGCAGCTTCTAGCGCTAAAAGTAGTTGTATGTAAATTGATGTCATAATGGCTTTCTTTGTGTGCGTGGATATAAAAGATTGATGGTGGCTTAATATACAATTATGGTTCAAAAATATTAAAGCGCATTCCTCTTAAGTTAATTGTTTGTTTTTTTACCTATAAGTGATTGCCTTTGGGGGGTAACTTATGTAAAGTCCGCCTCCCTGTTGGTGAGGTGTCCGAGTGGCCGAAGGAGCACGCCTGGAAAGTGTGTAAGTCGTAAGGCTTCGAGGGTTCGAATCCCTCCCTCACCGCCATATTAAGCTCTCTCTTTTTAGAGTGTGCGTGATGTATTAAAAACGGCCGGAATGACAATTACTTTAAAATAATTGTTGACCTATTAGAAAAACGGTGTAATATACGCCTCCTTGCTTGAGCAGGCCTCAGTAAGCGTTCTTTAAAAAGTTGGAAAAGAAGTAGTAAATAATTACACGAAAGTGTATTTGAGAATCTCAAGTAAACTTGTCCGGTGTAATTGTTACTCAAGCATTTGAATAGATACAGCAATAAAAGCATTAAGTCGAATACGTATT
>CAKZUG010000073.1 GCA_937920545.1 uncultured Saccharophagus sp. | reverse complement strand
CGAATGCAAGAATAAAACATATTTTGATACGCACCAAAACACTAAGCCATTTCAAGTTAAAGCCATCGCACATGAAATCAATAATAAAATATTATTTGACTACTATTGCGATAATCAAGAGTTTTGTGCCGTATCATTCGGGGATCAAATTGAAATTGTTATTGCTCAATTTGTTTTGTCGCTTAGAGAATCGAATGAAGATTACCCTATACATATTAGCGATATCGATTTAAGCCTGTGCGCCCGTAAACTTAACAAAGGCGAGCCGCTGCAAACTATTCACTATTTAAACACCAAAAAAATACTAGAAAGCAAAATAAACCATGCTATTACCGTACTCTCTAAATACTAAAAAGCCCCTGACAGACAGAGGCATTGACGTATGATTCAAGAGAAAAACAAACGATTAGCACTTAAAATATGACCACACGCAAGGCCAATACATCATCTAAACGATACTATTTAGATGCGTAGTATTTAGATGTGTACTATTTTAAATGCCCACTATTAAATAGAACCGCCTAAAAAGCTAAAGCGCTTACCTAACTGTATGCTAATGAGGCTTTCGACATCAGATGAGACGTAGCTGTTATAACTTAAACCCAATGTCCACATATTATCGAAAGTGTATACAACTTTAGGGTTAAAATATGCACCTGTATCAATATCAATATCTTCTGATGGACAATTACTACAATTGCTCACACTACGTGACGACGACAGCATTAACTCATAACCGGCCATTAGCGATAACTCAATTTTTTTGCTAGGGGTATAACTGTAACCTAGCTCGCCAAAACCACTCAGCCCTGACGCAGATGAGTCTGAGCGTTCAACGCCACCAAACACCCCTTCGGTTTGAACACTAAACCCATTATTATCCGAGTACGCATACCAGTTGATACCTGCACCCCAGACAAAACCAGAATGCAGACGCTTTTCATAGCCAAACTCTAATGCAAGAGCGTCATCCTCAACACCCTGAGTGAAAGCTATCGCTGGGTCAAACGCTGCGTTACCTAATCCGAAATATAGCTGGCTAGATGATGCCGAAAATGCGCTATTCACACACAGACACAAACAGGCCGTGGCGCTCACCTTCAATACATTGATAGACTTAACGTTAAACATATTATCTCTTCCCTATGATTAAAAAATATCGCCGCAATAATACTACATCTCGCATTAAGGCACCTCGTATTTACCATTACGCTTTATTTAAGATTCTCAGAACGCCCTAGCAAAAAGCAAATCTTTACGACATGCCGCTTTAGCTAGACAGCCCCACGCGGTATACTCTTAACCTTTATGAGTAATCCCTTATGCGCGTTACCTTATTATATTGCTTATGTTTGCTTGTGCTTAACGGATGCGGCCAAAAAGGGCCATTAAAGCTTCCCCAAAAAGAAACGTTATCTTATACAACAAAGATGTCCACAAGCTTAACCATCGGCGTTGTGCCGTTTAAGAAAGAAGAAAACCATGTCTAATTTTGAATACCAAAACGGCCAATTGATGGCTGAAAAATGCACACTATCAAGCATTGCCACCACCTATGGCACCCCCACGTTTGTTTATAGCAAAAGCGCTATCGAGCAAGCCTACATGAACTACGCCAATGCGCTTGGCGAGCATAGCGGCATGATATGTTATGCCGTAAAAGCCAATTCAAATATTGCCGTATTACAAGTGCTTGCAAAATGTGGCGCCGGGTTTGATATTGTTTCTAAGGGCGAATTGCAGCGCGTATTAAAAGCCGGCGGCGACCCTGCCCGCATTATTTTTTCAGGCGTGGGTAAAACCACCGCCGAAATGGTATTTGCAATACGCGCGGGTATTGCCTGCTTTAATGTCGAGTCGCATGCAGAAATAGCCCGCCTGGCTGCCGCTGCTGCTACAGCAGGTATTAATGCGCCTGTATCGCTGCGTGTAAACCCAAATGTTGACGCAAAAACACACCCGTATATTTCAACAGGCTTAAAAGAAAACAAGTTTGGTATCGATATACTGCATGCACTGGAAGTGTACCAATACGCAAAAACCTTTGAAACACTCGATATTGTTGGCGTCGATTGCCATATTGGCTCGCAACTTACCGACACCACCCCATTTATTGATGCGCTAGATAAAGTCCTTGAGCTAGTCGATACCCTTGCCAAAAACGATATCCACCTTAAGCATATCGATTTAGGCGGCGGCATTGGCGTGACATACAAAGACGAAGTCCCACCCAGCATTAGCGATTACCTAGCCAGCATCAAAACTAAAATTGCAGGCCGCAACCTCAGCCTTATTTTAGAACCCGGCCGCTCTATTGTGGCCAATGCCGGCGTACTGCTCACAGAGGTAGAATACTTAAAGCCCACCGAGCATAAAGATTTTGCTATTGTTGACGCCGCCATGAACGATAATATCCGTCCTGCACTGTACCAAGCATGGCAAGATATTTTGCCTGTTAAGCAAAACACCCATAACAATGCAGATAACAACACCCAACCCGAAGCAAAAAATTGGGATATTGTTGGCCCCGTATGCGAAACCGGCGACTTTTTAGGCAAAGACCGCACACTCGCTTTACAGCAAGGCGATATACTTGCCATGATGTCGGCGGGTGCCTACGGTTTTGTGATGAGCTCCAATTACAATTCGCGTACCCGCGCAGCTGAAGTGCTTATAGATAAAGACAAGCCCTACCTTGTGCGTAAACGCGAGACCTTTGATGACCTTATTAATGGCGAGCAGCTTTTACAACACATATAACCGACACAGATAACCGACAAATAACAACACAAATAAAAACACAAATAAAAACACAAATAACAACACAAATAAAAACGGCTAACACTATGCGCCTTCGCTTTACAAAAATGCACGGATTAGGCAATGACTTTGTCATGCTAGATGGCATTAGCCAGAAAATAGTCATGACCCCAGAACGCGCCCAGCAAATTAGCGATAGGCGTTTTGGCATTGGTTGCGACCAGCTCTTATTAGTTGAGCCGCCCCGCACACCTAATGCCGATTTCCAATACCGCATTTTTAACCAAGATGGATCAGAGGTTGAAAACTGCGGTAATGGCGCACGCTGCTTTGCCATTTTTGTGCGGTTACGTAACCTCACACAAAAAAAACGTATTTGCGTTGATACCGCAAGCGGCCAACTTATACTGCATGTACTGGATGACGGCACCGTAACGGTAGATATGGGTGCGCCCATTCTTAACCCAAAAGCCATCCCGTTTAACCAATCCGAGCAACGCCACACCTATACCATAGAGGCACGCAATGTTTACCACATGGTGGGCGCCGTCTCTATGGGCAACCCGCACTGCGTATTATTTGTTAACGATATTAAAACCGCGCCTGTTGAATCTGTTGGCCCAGCAATAGAAGCCCACGAGCTATTCCCCAACAAGGTAAACGTGGGTTTTGCACAAGTGCTTAACCGTAGCGAAATTAACCTGCGCGTCTACGAGCGCGGCGCAGGCGAAACCATGGCCTGCGGCACGGGTGCGTGTGCCGCCGTAGTAGCAGGAATAATCCAAAATAAACTTAACAGCCACGTTAAAGTCGTACTGCCAGGTGGCGCACTGAGCATTTCATGGGAAGGCGAAGGCTCGCCTGTATTAATGACAGGTCCAGCTGAGGTTGTGTTTCACGGGCAAGTAAAATTATGAGCAATAATAACGCGCTAACACCAGAAGATGTCGCGCGTTACCTGCGCGCCAACCCCGACTTTTTTCAAAAAGACGAAAGCTTACTCAGCGAGCTAACACTACCCCACCCTTCTGGCGAGGCCGTATCGCTAGTCGAAAGGCAAAT
This sequence comes from uncultured Saccharophagus sp., assembly GCA_937920545.1. Lineage (GTDB taxonomy): Bacteria > Pseudomonadota > Gammaproteobacteria > Pseudomonadales > Cellvibrionaceae > Saccharophagus. The sequence continues at coordinate 1,933 of CAKZUG010000073.1, read as the reverse complement.
ACAAGTCTTACGCGACCGCAATAACCACATGCTTAAGCGTCACCACTTACTATTGGATAACGCCCGCGAAAACGACCGTCTCTTCGATAAAAGCAAACGCCTTGTTTTATCACTATTAGAAGCACGCGACCTAGACGACTTAATTGACGCCTTGTACTTTAGCTTTAGCAAAGAGTTTAAAATCGAGTTTTACCGCTTAATTTTATTTGGCAACCCGCAAAGTATTCAAACATCGGCTGCACGCGTAGAAAACATCCACAAAGCCAAAGATATACTCGGCAAACGCTTATCAGCATCGCGCGCCGTTATTGGCGGCGTCAATCTAAAAGAGCGTGACTTTCTATTTGATAACGATGCCGACAGAATAGGCTCAGCGGCTTTTTCAGTGCTTAGCCACGGTAAAACGTTTGGCATACTGGCCATTGGTAACCACGATGAAAACTACTACCAGTCATCTATGGGCACCTTGTTTTTAAGCTATATCACCGAAATACTCAACCGGCTACTGCCTCGCTTTATTTAGTGAGTGCTTAACAGGTAAATCAAAAACGACAAAAGCTTATACAAGAACTTACACACAAACGTATAAAAATACTTATATCCCCAAAAAAAATGCCCGCATACCTCTTGTTAACAATAAATAACAAAAGGCTGCGGGCATTTTTGTATGTGCTTTTAATGTGCGTTTTTTTAAGTGCTTTTGCAGCTAGCTAGCGGCTTTACTTAACTAGCGGTTTTATTAAATAGGTTGGCCGCCATAATTAGATTGTGGCTTTTTAGGTGGGTCGGCCAATACGTCTCTTTCTATGTGGCTAATATTGCCGCCGCTGGATAAAAACGCTTCCATTTGTGCACGTAAATCTTCACGCTCTTTTTGCTTTTGCGACAAAGTGGAATTGAGATCGCCTATTTGCTCGTCGTTACTCGATTCGTTTTTATCTGTGTGGGCATAACTGTCTGCTTTCATGATGTCTCCTACTGCTTTCATGTTCAAATATACAATAATGTTTAAGTGCTAAATTTATAATTAACAAGGTAACTGTTACCCTTAATTTATAGCGTATAATCACAACATCAACATGAAGATCAATAGGTGTTTTTAGTTTTTTTAGTTATGCTTTTCTTGGCATCAAGAGCGTTTTAATTTACCAAACGCTTAAATTTATGCTTATGCAAACAGTTTAAATATTAAACAAATAAAAACTGTTATTTTGATATAAGGCGTGTCACCCATTCACACGTGCGCCACACAGTAGCTTGCCAACAAATACCCGCTTAAAACGCAAAAAGCCGAGGGGGTTAACCCTCGGCTTTTTTAGTCAGCATGAAAACTTAAGCTAATTAAGCGTTACTTACCTTTAGTGAATTCTGGGTAAGCTTCCATTCCGCATTCTGAAATGTCCACACCTTCGAACTCATCTTCTTCGCTAACACGTACGCCTATTATCATTTTAATAATAAACCATGCCGCTAAACTTGTACCAAATACCCATACAAAGATCGTTGCCGCACCTAAGATTTGGCCAGAAAATTTAGCACCTTCGTTAGTGATAGGCACAAGCAATAAACCTAATAAACCAACCACACCGTGCACAGAGATCGCGCCAACTGGGTCATCAATCTTAGCTTTATCTAGAACAAGAATGCTCACAACAACCAGTAAACCACCTAAAGCACCAAAAATAGTGGCTTGTAAAGGTGTCGGTGTTGAAGGCTCAGCGGTAATAGCAACTAGGCCAGCAAGCGCACCGTTTAACAACATGGTTAAATCAGCTTTACCAAACAGTAAACGCGCTAGGATCAATGCGGCAACCGCACCACCCGCTGCTGCTGCGTTAGTATTCATAAACACCACGGCAACTGAGTTTGCACTTTCAACAGAAGCGGTTGCTAAAACAGAACCACCGTTAAAGCCAAACCAACCCATCCATAA
>CAKZUG010000072.1 GCA_937920545.1 uncultured Saccharophagus sp. | reverse complement strand
ATAGAAAAAAACGATAAAATCCCGATACTGAATAACAAGTACTTTCTGACATAGGTTTTAATTTGTTTCACTGTAGGTGAGTAAGACAAGGGCGAGACCTGATTATGGTAATGCATTATGGCTAGGGAACCTCTGATTAACCTCGCGGTATCTCTGGCTTTCAGAAAGTTTTCCTGTTTAGGCGGCTGAGAAAGGCGGGCTGGTTACCCACCGAGCGAAGTCAACGCAGACAGGCTCCCTAGTACTTGAGAGTAGTACTTGAGAGTAGTACTTGAGAATAGTACTTGAGCGCTTTCTGAAAACTCCAAAGGGCGCGGCCTAGATGAAAAGAGATTACTCTTACTAGCACGATTAAGACTATGATAGCGATGAGGATAAGTCGACAGCTAATAGTGAGGCAAAAAAAACGCCGTAAAAACGGCGCTTTTGGGTATGTGGCTTTATACAACCGACGGTTTAACAGCCCGCATCGGCGGAGGTTTTGACCGTAACAACGGAACCGTTAGCACGGGCTAGGTTTTGAAAAATGCCCCTTAACATAGGTTCAAAGACAGCCGCCAGATGCTCGCAGCGCCCTAAACTTCTTGCGGTAATTTCGAGCAGGTTAGGGCTATCAGGTACTGCCACCTGCTTACCCGCATTTACACTTTGGTTTTTTACAATAGTCATACGCACCAAACGCTCAAACTCAAATTGATCTTCAGTTTGCTGTGTAAAAATTAATCCGTTACGATTATGAAAATGCGAAAAGCCAAAACCACCCCCAAACACCACAGTACCAAAACGGGTCGAACCCACTTCTTTTTGCGCAACACTAAACGCTAGCCGTGCTAAGTAATCGGGGTTGTCATTATTGATCCGGTATCCCGCAGATACTAATTTTTGCTCTAGCTGATTTTGGTAAAACCCAAATTCTAATGACCCCACCATACTCTCGTCAAAAGGAACAACCGCAATTGACCCGGCCCCTATTGGTGCGCTGGGCGCAATAAAAGTGCTAATTTTTGTACGTACATTAGAGGAGCAACCCGAAACCACCAGTACACCCAGCATTAAAAGTAAATAAGTCGCTATTTTTTTGTATTGCATATGTCACCATACCTAATTTGAGATATTTATTTTATTGTTCTATTGATACGTTTCAAGCGTGTTTATAAGCTCTTTAAACGTTTGTTCGTTTAGATCATTCATTTCAGATAAAGTTTTATGAGCATTTAAAATGGTGTTTTTAATCGCTTGCTCTTCTTCGATGTTGGCAGCCAACGGTATGTCGGCTTGAACATGCATATCAGCATGATCGACAATATGAAAAATATCTTCAAACCCCATGGAAACCAATAATCGAGTAATACCCGTGTCGGATGAAATAACCAGAGGTTTGGGGTGTTGCTTGCGCTGGCCTAAAATAGCGATCTTAGCCATCAAACCTAACGTGGTGCTGTCTATGGCGCGCGCTTGTGTTAAATCGAAGACCACTGATTTAAAGTTTTTCTGGCTCAATATATGATCAATAAAAGCATCAAAAGATAAACACAACGTGAGCCGAACATCGCCGACCATCCTGATGACATTGACGCCTTCATGCTCGGCAACATATATCGTATCTGATTTCATGGGCTAATCTCACTATCCATTTTTAGAATTGCAATATCGTCTGGTAACGAAGCAATACCTTCAAGTTGTAATAACTGGGTAATATTACTTATCGTGGTTGGCGAAGTAGACATTAAGCTTAGCAAATATCTTTCTTTTTCAATTAAATTTTCAGGTGGTAATATTTCTAATACACCATCAGAAAAAGCAATAAGAGAAAACGGCTTCCCAACAGGTAACGCCATTTGATAAACCTGCCAATTTGGCTGTTCAAAAATACCAACAGGCTTTCCTTTACCTTCTAAATATTGCGCTTGACCATCCACTACCAGTATAGGTAAAGGCAAATGTCCAGCCACGATATAATGCATTTTACCCGTGTGCGTATCTATCACACCCATAAAACCTGTAATATGCGAGCCTAAACCTGTATTTAAAAATTCGGTATTTAGCCTATTGAGTAAATCAACTACGTCTTTCTCAAAGGTAGCGTCAGTCAAAAAATACGCTTCTTTATAAAAATAGCGCCTGACGCGCTGCTTAAGCCAGACCGTTACAAATGCAGATGCTGCACCATGCCCCGAAACATCACACAAGTAAAAAGCCACAAAGCGCTGATTAATAAAACCATAATCAATAAAATCACCGCTTAAATATAGCGAAGGGATTACCTTATGATCGACATGATAATGGCCATACTGAATTGGCGCTTTGGGCAGTAACTTGGCTTGAATTTGCTTGCCCGCTTTCTGGTCGCGCTCTAACAACCTAATATATTCTTTTAACTCAGTATTGGCTTGCTCTAACGCAGATTGATAATAAGCATTTTGATGTCTTAAGGCTTGAGACCTCATAGCACGGTTGAGGCAATGTGCAAACTGGTTAGGCAAAAGCGCGGGAATATATAATGTATCAATGTAGTCTGCATGCTCTGTTTCAAAGATCGCATCATGAGCAACACGATGATACAAAATAACAAGAGGCACAGAAGAGTCAAAATCATGAATATCATCCACAATACACGCAATATTCATATCGCTTTGAGCCACATCTAACACAATGACATTTGGGCGCAATTCATTTAATAAAAGGGTAACGCTTTTATCCGTACTGACTTGCTTAAATACCACGCTCTTTTTTACTTCATGAGGCAAGTAGACATCGCATTGATGTGCGCAATGTAAGTAGAGAATATTGGGGTTAAATCCTGCCATAAGGTAACCATAACGCCAAAGCGATTTTATAAGAAAGCACGTGGAACACTGTATCCGCACTCAAAATGATACAACTACACAGTAGGTCGCTGTGAATTAACAACAGCTGAACCTTAGAGGTATTTTATTGGCGCAAACATTACTCTTAAATACACACACTCGCAAGATGCAAATACCTTTAAAACAGGCATAGATCATTTAGCATTCACTTTAAGTGAAAATGAATACTGCTCCCGCCATCAAAACATCGTTTAAGCTGAAAACAGGTGCTTTTCTTCTTTTTGCTGGTACAAACACGTGATGAGTAAATAGTGAGAGGCAACATCATTTTTAATAGTTCAATCCAACAACACAATATAAAGGGTCGCTAGATGAATTATATAATGACAAATACACCCTGAATGCTGCTTAAACAGGCAAGTCATGAAATATCGTCTAAAATTAGAGGGCTAAATAATGGCGACCAATGGAGTGAAATGCATGCTATCAAAAAACTACAACGAAAAGCGCGACTTTATCAGAATGAAGGTAGATACACCTATTAGCATTATATTAACCGAATCGAACCAAACGCTAGCAGGCACTTGTATCGACTTAAGCGGTAACGGTTTATTGGTTGAGCTAGATAAGCCGCTATCACCAAACCAAAAAGCACAAGCTATTGTTACCTCTACTCATGGTCATAGCCCAACTTTACAGGCCGATGTTGTCGTCAGCCGGGTGATGAAACACCCAACTGAAACCGATAAATTTGAAGTGGCTTTTGAAATAACCACTCTTGCATAAGTATCTTTTAGGCACTGCTTTTATGGAAAGCATATTAAGCAAATACGCAGTGCCTTTATCTTACGCTATTGAAAATCAGAAAATTCATCTTCGGCATTAAATTTCACTTCACCATCGTTCTCTAAATATACGCGCCGCTGCTTATAGGCATCTCTAAAAAATAAGTATTTATCACCTGCAACTAACTCGTCTACACCTAATAAACCTGCACGTGCATCTATTATATCTAATGCATTAACCTCTATACGTGTTAAGTCATGGTCAATATGAATGGTCGGGTTCACAGCGCCATCAAAAGGTAAACTAAATGCATCGCGTACGGTTGACGGGCCTATAAACGGTAATACTAAAAACGGGCCGCTACACACGCCCCACTTGGCGAGTGACTGATCAAAATCTTCACGTTGCGCTTTAGGTAAGTCCATATATTTAGCTACATCAAACAATCCTGCGATACCAAATGTCGAATTCACAATAAAACGACCTGCATCATTGCCCGCTTGATACCACTTCCACTGTAAAATATTGTTAAACGTATTACGTATTTCGCCTAAGTTACCAAAAAAGTTAGACACACCGCGCTCGACAGGTTGAGGGGTAATATATTTATACCCTTTTGCAACGGGGCGTAAAATGGTACGGTCAAGCACATCATTGAACGCAAAAACTTTGCGATTAAACCCTTGGAATGGATCATAGGTTAAATCAGTATTACAACGGTTTTCACCTTTTATCGCTGGCTGACTTTCTGCAAATAGAAAAGATGAAAAAATCATCAAAATAATACCCGCAGACAAACGTAATTTTTGTAGCATAATCAATGCTTCCTTATAAAAAAATAACCACTCAAGCAATTAGCCTAAGCGAATAGGGATGTATACAAAATCATTCAAATTGACAGCATCAGAAGCGGCTCACATAAACAGTGTTCCGCTATAAACTGTCTTGATATAAATAAACTGTCTTACTATAAATAAACTGCCTTACTTAGCATATATGGTTTTACCATTTATACGCTCTCTTGCCATTTTTTATGTAAGCGCTTAACTGACACTGGCATTTTAGTTTTCAGTGTTTGCGCAAATAAAGACACGCGTAGTTCTTCAAGCATCCAACGGTACTCTTGCCAATCGATGTTATAGAGATAAGCATACTGACCGGACTTATGTAAGCGATCTTGATGCTGTTTGTATAAGCCAGTTAATTCGGCAGTGGCCACTCTGTCTTTTTGCGGATTTTGGGCTGCTTTTTCCATGCGCACTAACATACCTTGAATATACCGTGGGTACGATGTAAACCATTCAGGCGGCACAGAAAATAAAAAACCACGGTAAAATAACTGGCTAAGCTGTTGGTTAATATCACCATAGGTGAGCGCAAGCGCTAACGCCGACTTATTCCCCTTCATGTATTTTTTAACCGCTACCACGCCTTTTAAACTTTCCAGCATGCCGTTTTCTAGCTCGCGAGCAAACATCACAATATTTTTACGGCCATGCTCCACGGCTTTGTCAAAGTCGGCTTGAGTATTGACGGCATCACGACCGTCAAAACAGGTATGCCAAATAGCCGTCAATACAATATCGTCGGCAACGGCATCGCGGTTTCCAATATCAACCACAGCCAAGCCAATATCTTGCTTGCGCAGTAAATCTTTTTTCAATAATTTTACGTGACTGTGCAATGATAACGCCGCTAAACGCGCCAAACCTTTACGGGTTTGCACAGCTGCATCTTCTGGGTTATCGCATACCTTTAACGCCACACTGGTGGTGTTATCAATCAAGCTTGGAAAGCCTCTAACCGCGACACCTGCACGGGTTAAATCAATGGTATCGGGTAAATCACCAAAGTCCCACTGGGTAATATTGTCTTGCTCAAAATCACTGCCCGCTTCGGCAATAGATTCTTGTACGTGGTCACGGTAACGGGTGCGCAATTTTTCTAAATCACGGTCGCTATCGAGAATGCTACCTTTACTATCGACAACCAAGATATTCATCTTGTAGTAATCGTCTACCACCACATCAAGCCAGTCTTCAGGCGTAATATCGACAAGCGAAAGGCGTTTTAATTCCGTGCTTAATTGGCTCGTTAATAGCGTATTGTCACGTTTTAAACGGCCAAGTGCACGATCGACATAATCGGGCACGGGCACCAGTTTTTTGCGCTTGGCTTTGGGTAAGCCTTTTACCAATGCGATGCATTTATCACGCAGCAAACCCGGAACAAGCCACTCAAGAAAATCCGACTGCAACAAATGCAAATACGTCACCGGGACCTTGACACTAACACCATCGTGCGGATGATTTGGCTCAAAGTGATAATGTAACGGCAGCGAAATATCACCAAACGGTAAAGCGTCGGGGAATTGTGCCTGCGTGACATCGCCCGCACCGTGCAACATAAGGTGAGACTTGCTTAAGCATAACGCTGTTTTGTTTTCTTTTTCGTGTTCTTTTCGCCAAAATTCAAATCCGGCAAGGTTAACAATATGGCTGGGAACACGATCGTTGTAAAAATGATAAATCACGTTGTCGTCGACTAAAATATCGCGCCGACGTGATTTTGCTTCTAGCGCTTCAACTTCTTTAATTAACGCATTGTTGTTTTTAAAAAAAGTGCCTTTACCACGATAAGCGCCCTCAACTAACGCTGCGCGAATAAAAATTTCACGAGATTCTTTTTCATTAATATGTGAGTAGCCCACCCGCTTTTTTTCAACCAAGACAAGGCCAAATAAACTGATGCGGACAAACGCTTTTACCTGCCCGCTTTTAGCGTCGTAATGGGGTTCAAAGTAATGGTGTTTAAGTAAATGTTTGGCGTAATGCAGCACCCATTCGGTTTCAACTTTTGCTACTGTGTGGGCAAATAACTGGCTTGTCTCTAACATTTGAGCCGAGACCAACCATTTTGGCCGCGCTTTTTTCAGCGAAGACCCCGGAAAAATCATAAATTTACGGTTACGTGTGCCTAAGTAATCTCGCGAGCCTGGTTCTTGATTTTTAAAACCAACATTAGATAATAATCCTGCCACTAAGGCTTTATGTACCGCATTATAACCAGCAGGTTCTTTGTTTTCTTTTAGGCCCAATTGTTTGAGCGAGCTGCTAATTTGGAAGTGTGTTTCTCGCCATTCACGTACACGTAAATAATTAATAAAATCTTTTTGGCACTGTTTTTTTAATTGGTTTTGCGAGGTCTCTTGGCGGGTTTGCTCGACCCAATGCCAAAGGTTAATAAAGGCGGTAAAGTCAGAGTTTTCATCAAAAAATCGACGGTGCTTTAAATCGGCGGCTTGCTGCTTATCGGCGGGGCGTTCGCGCGGGTCTTGTATGGATAACCCACTCACAATAATAAGCACTTCTTTTAAGCAATTTTGCTCGCTAGCCGCAATTAACATACGCGAAAAGCGTGGGTCTAACGGTAGCTTTTGCATTTGCTTACCCAGCGCGGTCACGGTGTTTTTACTGTTTACCGCGCCGAGTTCTTCGAGTAATTTAAAGCCATCGCTAATTAAACGGTTATCGGGTTTATCTAAAAAATCAAAGCGTTTAACATCGCCAAACCCCATTTGCAGCATTTGCAAAATAACCGCAGCAAGGTTACTGCGCAGTATTTCAGCATCAGTAAACGCGGGGCGCGCATCAAAATCATCTTGCTCATATAAACGAATACACACGCCTTCGCTTACCCTACCACAGCGGCCTTTACGCTGGTTTGCGCTGGCTTGTGAAATCGCCTCAATCGGTAACCGCTCCACTTTACTTTTGACACTGTAACGTTTAATGCGCGCTGTGCCTGGATCGATCACGTAACGAATACCCGGCACAGTAATGGATGTTTCGGCTACGTTGGTGGCAAGTACAATTTTACGTGCTGCACTTTGAGCAAATACTTTGTTTTGCTCAGCCAAACTTAAGCGTGCATATAATGGCACCACGACCCACTGATTCAAGTTGGCTTTCTTAATGGCATGAGAGACGTCTCTGATCTCGCGTTCACCACTTAAAAAGATAAGAATATCGCCCCGCGTGCCTTTGGATATAGATTGTATTTCAGTGACGGCATCCACAATCGCAAGGGGTAATTCGTCAAAGGCATCTTGCCAAGGGCGATACAACACCTCAACAGGATAGGTACGACCGGACACTTCAATAATGGGGGCACCATTAAAAAACGCAGAAAATTTTTCAAGGTCGATGGTTGCCGAGGTCACGATGATTTTTAAATCGGGGCGCTTGGGTAAAAGTTGTTTGAGGTAGCCCAGTAAGAAATCAATATTTAGACTGCGCTCATGGGCCTCATCAATAATGAGTGTATCGTATTGGTTTAAGTAAGGGTCATTTTGAATATCGGCCAGTAGAATACCGTCGGTCATGACCTTGATTTTGGTTGTCTCGTTACCCGTATCATTAAACCGCACTTGGTAGCCGACTTCTTCGCCAAGCTCGACGTTTAACTCGCTGGCAATACGGTCGGCCACCGTGCGCGCGGCAATACGGCGAGGCTGAGTATGACCAATCTTACCAAAGACCCCTCGCCCCAATGCCATACACATTTTAGGAATTTGCGTTGTTTTACCCGACCCGGTCTCACCCGCAAGAATAATCACTTGGTGGTCAGTAATGGCTTTTTCTATTTCTTCGCGTCGCTGCGTGATAGGCAGCGCGTCATTGAAGGTAATAACCGTTTTAGACTCATAGCGCTTTTTAGCCACACTCACCGAATCAATAATCTGCAAACTCAATGCGTTTAGCGCCTCTTGGGTTTGCGTATCGACAGGCTTACCTTTTGGCGGCGTTAAGCGCTGTAAACGACGCTTAAAACGATGTCGATGTTTGAGCATACAATGGTCGATTAAATGGGCCATTGATTGAATATTATGCGCATCGCTAGACGGCGAGGCCGATGATGAATCTGTCATAGAATTGGTCATTAAATAGAAGAGTGGTTACGCTTTAAAAAGAACGTGATTATACGCAGTTTTTGAATAAGGGTTTGCCTTTAATGGCAATAAGCCATGAATACACAAGCCAAGATGCTAAGAAACCCACAAATTGATACAAAAAACAGCAGAAAACAGGCAGCAAAAAGGTGGCGAATAAGCGGTAAGTAAATAAGGGGTGAGTAGGCGAAGGCAAGAGGAAAAAGGCAGACAAAAAACAGCGGCACCCTGACAACCCAATACTCACAAATATTGGGTTGTCAGGTTAAACAGCTAACTTCTAAAAAGGCAGTGCTTTGTGCTTATTTCTCGCTGGCTTATTTTTTGCTGACTTATTTTTTAGTATTAGACAACTGCTTGATAGCACTGCTTGTATCGGTATCCCATTGGCTTTTGTGGTGTGCCTCTACGCCCGACCCCATCATAATGCCCAGCCAACGCGTATCTTCAAAACTTTCTAACGCAATTTTTACCGTCATGGTGAGCGGTATCGACAACAGCATACCAATTGGCCCAAGCACCCACCCCCAAAAGACTAGTGATAAAAATACCACAAGTGCAGATAACCCTAAACCTCGGCCCATTACCCGTGGCTCAATCACGTTACCCACAATCACGTTCGTCAGTAAAAATCCCAAACCAACAAACGCCGCTTGACCAATACCTACCTGTACCACGGCCAGTAAAATCGCAGGAACAGCCGCTAAAATAGAGCCAAAAGTGGGAATATAATTCAGTAAAAACGCCAGTAACCCCCAAAGTACAAAATATTCGATATCAAAAGCCCATAACCAAACAAGTATAATGCCGCCTGTTAACGCGCTCATGGTGGTTTTAATCGCAATATACTGGTTAACGCCCGAGGTAAAAGTACTAATAGCCTCCAATGTTTGGCTTGAATTTTTAATGCCGAACTGGATTTTTTCACGCATATTGACCTCTTCGGCCAAAATAAAAATAACCAGCAATAAAATAAGAAACGCATTGGTCATCATATTGCCTAACTGGGCAAGCGTATTACCCGCAATGGCAAGCGCTGCCGAAGGCTTAAAACTTTCGCGCAATTGCGATACATCGACATTTAGCCCTAACCCTTCCAACCGAGTAAATAAGTCGGCCGTTATAAGGGTTAAGCGCTCTTGGTATTGGGGTAAGTCTTGCCTAAAGTCGGTAATAGATGCCCCTACCACCATGCCAATTAAAATAAAATTAATCACAATAACGCCTATCACAATCAGCATGGCTAAGCCGTTAGGCAAACCTTTGTTTTTGAGCCACAACAATGGTGGCGAGGCAATAACGGCAATAAATAGCGACAATAAAAACGGCACCAAGATAGATTCTGCGGCACGCATGCCGGCGATAACAATAACAAACGTTGCAGCGGTTAACATAAACCGCGAAACAGGAGAGCTAGCTAGCATGGAACATCCTTTCTTTAACAAACCTAGATTTTGAAGAAACGGTAACGCGAGCGTCAGTCAATCTGATAGAAAAAATCACAAGCAGGATCGCTATTGATTGCAGGAGTGACGACCACGGTAATGTTTTGATATGTGCTTTTTAATGGCCAGCGCCTCAGTGGCATCATCTTGGGTTAACTCCCAACATGGCTCTAAATGCAATGTTTTTGACGGGTAATCCCAGCACATGAAGCAGACAGGAACGTTTGCGGCACGAGCAATACGGATAAAACCTGTTTTATAGGCGTCGACTTTTTTACGTGTTCCTTCGGGCGCCAACCCCATCCATGCAGACTCTTGATCGTTAAACCAATTGGTCGTGTGATCGACCAGCTGCGTATGCTGACTACGATCAACAGGCACGCCGCCCAACCACAAAAAAAGTGATTTAAATGGCCAAATAAACGCTTCTTTCTTCATTAAAAATGAAACACGTAAGCCAATGGCCATGATCGCTAGCATAGCCACCACAAAATCCCAATTGGATGTGTGTGGCGCTGCAATAAAAACAACTTTCTTAGCCTTGGGTAATTCTCCTTTTACCTGCCAGCCCATTAGGGTAAGACAAGTTTTACCCACCCAGCGCGCCAACCGCGAATACGTGCGCGGTATGGTACTGGGGATTTTCATGTTTAATATGACTTCATCCTGCATACTGAACCTTACTTTCATCCTTTAATCATATTTAAAACCGGCTTGATGGGTTATCACTCCCGTTTTGCCAGCGTCATTTATTATCGTTAATGTTCTCTTGTTGCTCTAAATACCACATCAGGATACCGATCTTGGCTTAAGCTCAGGTTAACGCGTGTAGGGGCCAAATAGGTTAGATGACCACCGCCATCTATAGACAGATTATCGGCGCATTTACGCTTAAACTCTTCAAGCTTAGCGCTAGATTCACAATCGACCCAGCGTGCTGTTGCTACATTAACAGGCTCATAAATCGCCTCGACTTTATACTCATCTTTCAAACGATAGGCGACCACTTCAAATTGCAGCACGCCCACAGCACCCACAACAATATCGTTATTGTTAAGCGGGAAAAAGACTTGTGTAGAGCCTTCTTCTGATAACTGCTGTAGCCCTTTTTGCAGCTGCTTCATTTTAAGCGGATCTTTTAAGCGGATACGCCTAAAAAGCTCGGGTGCAAAATGCGGGATACCCGTAAATTTTAACGCTTCGCCCGACGAAAACGTATCGCCTATTTGGATGGTTCCATGGTTATGCAAGCCAATAATGTCACCTGAAATAGCCTCTTCCACTTGGTTTCGGTCGCCGGCTAAAAAGGTGACTGCGTCGCTAATTTTAATATCTTTACCTAAACGCACATGTCGCATTTTCATGCCGCGCGTATAACGGCCAGAACAAACACGCATAAACGCGATGCGGTCACGGTGTTTAGGGTCCATATTGGCTTGAATTTTAAACACAAAACCAGAAAACGCCTCGTCATCAGACGGCACTTCTCGTATGTCTGTCTCACGCGGTAATGGCTTGGGTGCCCACTCGACAAACCCGTCTAGCATCTCACGTACGCCAAAGTTAGCTAATGCCGTACCAAAAAACACAGGTGTGAGTTTGCCTGCCAAGTAATCATCAGAATTAAATTGATGTGTTGCGCCTTTTACTAGCTCTAACTCTTCGCGGACGTCTTCGGCATACACACCTAAAAAGTCGGTCGCTTCTTGGCTATCTAACCCTTGTATCTGGGTATCATCGGGGATAATACTGCCCTGGCCTTGTTTATACACATGGATGGTATCGGTGTAGAGGTTATACACACCTTTGAACTCTTTACCCATGCCAATAGGCCAGTTTATAGGCGCGCAAGCAATATTTAATACCGATTCTATCTCGTCCATCACATCAATAGGGTCGCGTATATCGCGGTCCATTTTGTTAATAAACGTTAAAATAGGCGTATCGCGTAAGCGGCAAACTTCCATAAGCTTAACTGTGCGATCCTCCACACCTTTAGCGCCATCTATCACCATAAGGACAGAGTCAACAGCTGTTAAGGTGCGGTAGGTGTCTTCAGAGAAGTCTTCGTGACCCGGCGTATCAAGTAAATTCACCGTACGCTCTTTGTAGGGGAACTGCATAACCGATGAGGTCACAGAAATACCACGCTCTTGCTCCATACTCATCCAGTCAGATTTCGCATGCGCCCCCTTTTTACCCTTCACTGTACCAGCAAGCAAAATAGCATTGCCAAACAACAATAACTTTTCAGTAATGGTCGTTTTACCCGCATCGGGGTGAGAAATAATCGCAAAGGTTCTACGCTTGTTCACTTGACTTAAAAATTGTTGATCGGCCATTACTGCTTCTTTATAAATAGTGAGATTAAGTGGTGTCGCAAGGTAAAAAATTATCACCGTTAAATAGTGAACACCTTTTAGGCGCGCTATTCTCTCTGAATTGCTTCATTTAAACAATCTAATTACCCATTCTGGTTGAAACAACCTAAAAAAGAACGCCACCAAGACTAAAGTCATAATATTTATGACGCCGCTCACAAATCGAGCAATCACTCACCACTCAGCACCAAAAGTCATTTAAAGTGACAATTAAGGTATAAACCCGTCACCTTTTATTACAAAAAACCTAAAACATGCCAATTAAAATAAATACGGGTGTTTTTTTCATCATTTTAAAACGAAAATACAAGCAACACTACAAGGGTGTTTTATGAAACCAATATTATTTAAAAAAATAAGCATCAAGCTTAGCCAATTTTCATTGGTAATATCCGCCGCTATTATAGCTCAACAAGCTACAGCAAAAATCACATTCGAAAAAGAAGTTAAAATCTCAGACAGAGGCTTATATTTTGATGGTAAATCTGTTGATTTTAATGCAAAAAATGGGGGCTCGGGCTACGATTTTGTTTTTGGCAGTCGCATCACACCGCATGGTGACTGTATAAAAGTCTATAAAAACTATGTATTTATGACATGGTATAGAGGCGGTAAAAATGATCGTCATGTTATGTTATCGCGTTATAACATGAAAACGGGCGTCACTAAAACCATTGAATTCCCGCATCGACATACTGGTTTTCAGAATAAGCCACACTTGGGTGAGTCACATAACACGATTGCTGTTGGTATCGCACCTGAAGACGGCACGATCCATTTACTTTACGATATGCATTCATATTCTGAAAAACGCCCGGCAGATGGCGCATTTAAAGACGATTACTTCCGTTATAGTTTCTCTAAGAATAGCGCTGCTGATGTTGCCGACAAAGACTTCACATTAAACCAGTTTGTCAACAGTAAAAAGGGTAACTACAAGCACTTAGGCTTAAGAAAAGGTACAGATTACCGTTCGCTAACGTATCCAAATTTTTTCAACAACACTAAAGGCGAGCTGTTTATGTGGATCCGCGAAGGTGGAAACAATAATGGTGCCTACAAGTTTGCCAAATACAGCGGCTCTAAATGGAGTGATTTCACTCAATTTAATATTATGAACGCTAAGAAAAAATCCAGCATGAATGAAAACTGGGGTTTATATGGCGACATCAAATTTGAAAGCGGAAAAATGCGCATTGGTTTTGCCAAGCGATCAAACAACAATAACGATCAATATGCCTATAATAACGGCCAATATTTTGCTTATTCAGATGACCCCAATGGTTTAACCCAATGGAAAGATCATAACGGTAAAGCGCTTAAACTGCCTGTTATTAACCCTGAACCATTAAAAGCATCTGAGCCGGGTGATTTATTTAAAAACACAGGTAAAAATAGCGTTACAATGAACGTGGGTGCCGATTGGACGGTAACTGAGCGTGGTGATATCCACATGGTTACAGCCATGCGTGATAAAAAAACCAAAAAAAATATCCATACTTATAAAAAAGCCGGTGCGAAAAACTTTACAGTCAGCACCGATTTTCCTGGCGGTAATCTGTACACCTACCAAAATCAAGTTTACTTAATTGGCTTAGAGGGCGGTCGTATTTTCGTTGAAAAGACAACGGGTGGCACCAACAAATGGCAACGGGTTTACCAATCACCAAAAGCGGGTAAACAGTTCCGTCACGGTAACGTCTATATTGCTGATGGTAAGCTGTATTTTTATCTTATGCAGAGAAAATCAGGTAGCGCGCAGCCCATTTACCTTCATGTTTATGACCTTGGTTTAGAAAAATCGACACCAAAACCAAAACCAGTAAGCACACAAAAACCGACGGTTCAAACAACGCCAACACCCTCCGCCACAACAGCGGATAATGAAGGCCCTCAAATCAGTATTACTGTAGAAGGATCTTCAGAATCAAATGCTAACAATATTAACATTATTGTTAATACCTCTGATCGAGACGGTATAAAACGCGTAGATCTTTATTTAAACAACCAAAAGGTATCAAGCCAACATTCAGAACCCTACCGGTGGATAAACCATAGCAAGATGTCCAATTTAGCGAATGGCGAATACCACCTACGTGTGGAAGCTTTCGATAACCAAGGGAATAAGAGCACTCGACATGCACGTACCACACTTATCAGCAGCACTACCGCGATCGAAACATCCGACAATAATGATCAAACGGTGACCGTTGATAAAACAAAACCCGCTGAAGATTGCAAAAACACGACACATATTGAGCGTAAGAAACGTGTTGTGATTGATCTTTCTTCGTCAGACTGCATTCAATTAAAGTCGGGGGCTAAAGACAAGACTCTTCAATTATGGGATGTAAAAGGCAGTTGTGCTTTTAGAGGACTACTCACCTCACTAAATGGTCAGGGCCGTTTAAATATTAATAGCAACTATACATCAACAAACAAACTTACCGGCACTAGGTTTAAGTTTACTCATGCGAAAACCGAGCGCTGTAATAAAATAAGACTCCGTTTTTATTAGATATAAAATAAAAACGATACTTGACCCGCTCAATTTCCATCAAAAATTGAAGCGGGTCACCTTATAATGATACGACCACACCCTCTTTGATACTCTTCCACACACTTTAGTACCCACTACAGCTGTTTTGCGGGCTAGCTCACATTTTTTATATTCAAATTTAAAAACATCCTATATTATTAGTTCTTTAGTAATAACAAATAAGAATCAATAAGGGGAAGTAAGTATGTTTAAAGGCATATACACGTTAACTTTAGCATTAATCATTATGACGCCAAGTATCGCACTTGCCGACAAAAAATTATTCAGAGATGACTTCAACGGCAAGAAAGGTTCTGCCGTGAACAGTAAGGTCTGGGGAACAGAGACACACGTCCAAGGCCGTGGTCAATTTAACTCACGCGGCTGGATTAATGGCCAAGGCCAAATCAGCATGAGTGTACGTACCTATAACGCTAAAAAGAAAGGTTCTTTTGGGCAGTCATTGATTAAAACCAAAAAATCATACGGCCCTAGCGATACTAAAAACATTCGTATTCGCTGGAGAGCCAAGGTTAATCATAACCAAAAAGGCATCGTACATGGCGCGTTTTTATACCGTCAATATATGGAAAACAAAAAGCTTAAGTCAGATGAAATTGATTTTGAATGGTTAACGAATCATACAGCAGGCACAAAGAAAGACGACTTATTGGTCTCTACTTGGTACAAATGGGACAGAGCCGCACAAAAATATGAGCAAAACGCAACAAAATATGGCACTCACTTAAGCCGTGAAGCTGACTATAGCAGTGACACTAACGCATGGCGCACATATGAAATACTGTGGTCTAAAGAGAGCCTGATTTTTAAAGTTGGCTCAACAGAAGTCTACCGCTTTAGCGATAGTAAAAATGTACCCAAAGGTAAAATGCCTATCTTCATCAACGCATGGGTAGCAGACTCAAGCTGGCAAGAAGCTTATAACAGTAGTTATAAAGCAACTAAAAATGCTAAAGCAAACAAAACCTCTGCCATGCTAGTTGACTGGGTAGATGTATATGAGATTGATAAATAAGTCTAAAAACTAAGTGTAAACACGCAGAATACATGTAGATTGGCCAAGGATGGCCAATGTCATACACAAATACCCCCACCTTATTCGCACTCCCCCCTCACTCCACCAAGTATCCAGATTCAATTAGTATCATTTAATGCTAAAATCACTCGCGTTATAACCACAAATAAAATCAGTCTATTATGAGTAATTTCGTATGAATAATGTCGACAATGGAAATTTCCGCACAGTTGCTTCTTCACAAGTCGTGCTAAAAGAACTAATGATTCCCACCTACGCCAATTTTGGCGGCAAAGTGCACGGCGGTGTCATTTTATCACTCATGGATAAAATCGCTTACACAGCCGCTGCAAGCCATAGTCGCTCTTATTGTGTTACCGCCTCTGTCGATTCGGTTAACTTTGTCAACTCTGTAAATGTAGGTGAGCTTGTCACACTGATGGCATCAGTCAACTATGTTGGTCGCTCATCAATGGAAGTGGGGATTAAAGTTTATTCAGAAGATTTCAAAAAAGGTATCAACAAACATACGAACACCTCCTACTTCACGATGGTTGCTGTCGATGAAGACACACGTAAATCTATACCTGTGCCAGGATTAATACTTGAAAGCGAGGAAGAAGTAAGACGTTTCATTTCAGGTAAATTTAGAAAGCAGTACAAGGTTGATTACAATGCAAAATTTAAAGCTCGTCGTGACAACCTCAACATGGAAAACGAAAAATCCGCATTAAGCCAAGATAACTGCGTGATTAACGACTAACCGAAGCGAGAAGATAACGCATTTCTCTCTGCATGTTTTGCACCTCAAGCCTCGTCCTCTTTAGGTGCAAAATACAAACGCCTAATCGTATTCAAATTCACAATAATTAACACCATTTCTAATAGCGCCGTACCAAACGAGCCAACCAAAATATTATTAATCAACCAGCTTGCCGCACCAAATAAAAATGCAATACGCATTTTTACACCTTCAAGACAGAACAACGCATAAGTCCCAATAGATGTTGCTATAACAGGGAACATATCTACCCATTCATTTGAAAAATATACGCCTATACTCATACTAACTGCAATAAAACAGAACGCTATACGTTTAGATGAGGTATGTAAAGACAGCCATGTTCGACACATGCCCAATGCAGCGCTGATACTAGAAGTAGGAGACCCCAGCATAGCGAAATGTACGATATTATTTGCATTCATACACAACATCATCCACTTTAGCTTACGATCATTTTTTTGATAAAAACATAAAATACCAAATAAAAAGCTAACAAAACCCAAAAGCTGAGCCACTAAATGCAACGTACCATCTGTCATATAACAACCTGTAACAACCTATAACAAAAAGAGAGCCACTCGATCACACTATGGCTTAATTCGCGCCAAGGTTACACTAACACCGACGATTAAAACACCCAAAATGGAACGAATATTATTATGCTGAACCCCCTAAAACTCAATTACCTACTTATACTGACTGCGTTTTTCTTACACTATCAAGCTAACGCAACGGTCACTATCCACCATGATGCAGTAACAAGTGAGAAAGATAGGATTGCATTTAAAATATTAAAATTAGCGATTTCCCAAGTTGCACCAGACACTATTTTTAAGCAAGCACAAGCAAAAGTCCCACCGGGTAGGCTTGAAACAGAATTACTTTCGGGTCATTTATCCGTGATTTGGGGGAGCGCCTCTCATGCTCGTGATACTAAATACAAAGCTGTAAGACTACCCGTATTAAAAGGTATTTTAGGTCACCGTATTTTTATTATTCACGAGGATAACCAAGAGGCATTCACACAAGTAAAATCGCTTAACGATTTAAAAAATCTGACAGGAGGGCTTGGAAAAACATGGGGGGACACGCAAATAATGAAACGTGCCAACCTCCCAATTGTGACATCAAAAACAACTGATAGCTTATTAAGAATGGTAAATGGACGACGTTTCGATTACTTTCCTAGGGGCTTACACGAACCTTGGGCAGAATTGAAACGCATTGACGGCCTTAACTTAACCGTCGAGAAAAACATCTTACTGGTGTACCCGCAAGCGATGCACTTCTACGTCGCACCTAACAATCAAGATTTACATGATCTTATTTATAAAGGCTTAGAAATCGCGTTGAATAACGGTGAGCACGATAGAGTTTTTTACAACGATACGATGATAAAAAATGCATTAACACAAGCTAATATCAAGAACCGCACCGTTATTAAAGTCGATAACACGCAATTACATAGCAGCACACCACTCAATCAAACTAATTACTGGTTAAGCGTACTGTAAACATTACCGTCTATATTTTAGGCATAAAAAAAGCAGCTTACGCTGCTTTAACAATTGCATGCTATGTATGTTTAATCTACAAATGGTACAAGCGATACATTGTAAATATTGGCCTCACGGGCAGCATCAGCAATAGCAACGTACGTCTCAGCTGTTGACTGCTCATGAGCACGAACAACAACAGGAGCCTCAGGAGATTCAGCATTCTTTTGAGCAATACGCGATCGAATAGATCGAACATCGATACGCTGATTATCCATAAATATCTCATCCGAAGATGTCACCTGAATTAAGATACTCGTACTGTTAGGGTCAGGTGGTGGTGGATTATCTGGGTTTTCTGGTACATTTAACCCCAATGAACGCTCCTTTACAAAGGACGCTGTTACAATAAAAAAGATCAACATAATAAATACAACGTCCAACATGGGCGTTAAATCAATTTCAGATTGATCTTCTGAATCTTGTCTTTTTCTTCTACGACTCACTCTACGACACTCCAGAATAAACACTGTTGATATGAGAATTTTTGCTACTAGCAACTTTTTATTAACAAGCTCGATTCTACTATAAGTTCACTTATAATAGCCAACAAGAGATTACCAACCGTGTCGTATCGCGCCATGTTGTAACGTTTAGACACATTCAATGTAACAAATTAAAACATAACACATGAAAAAAATTATTCATTGCGATGCCGACTGCTTCTACGCTGCAGTTGAGATACGAGATAACCCTCAGCTAAAAGGGTTGCCCGTCGCTGTTGGTGGAAAGACTCAACGACGGGGCGTAATCACAACCTGCAGCTACGAAGCCCGCGAATTTGGCGTACGAGCCGCTATGCCAGCGGCTCATGCCCTTAAACTCTGCCCAAAATTGATCATTCTTGGGCACAACATGGAGAAGTACCGTATTGCTTCACAGCAAATGCGCGAGATATTTTTAGATTATACCCCGCTAGTAGAACCGCTCTCGCTCGACGAAGCTTACCTAGACGTCACTGCCTGTACTCAGCTGCAATCAAGTGCAACACGCATAGCCAAAGAAATTCAAGCGCGTATCTACACATCAGTGGGAATTACTGTCTCAGCAGGTGTCGCCAACAGTAAGTATTTAGCCAAAATAGCCAGCGACATCAATAAACCAAACGGTATTTACACCATCCCACCTAAAGATATCCCCTCTTTTTTAAAAACACTACCGGTTAAAAAGCTCTTTGGTGTAGGTGCGGTAACTCAACAAAAAATGCGGTCTTTAGGTTTAGAGACATGCCATGACCTTACTGCTTTATCTAAAATAGAGCTGGTTACGCATTTTGGGCGTTTTGGAGGAACACTGTATCATTTATGCAGGGGCATTGATGAACGGCTTGTTACTCCAAACCGCATACGAAAATCAATCAGTGTTGAACATACTTATCACCGCGATCTCACCACCGCAGAGCAGTATGTAGATGCCGCGGGCGCTCTTTTTGAAGAGCTTAGAACAAGAATAGAAAAACTAGACAGTCAATATATTCCACAAAAACCGTTTGCAAAACTGAAATTTAATGACTTTACTGTGACAACAATCGAAAAAGCAGAACGCCCAATAACGCTTGAAAGCTACAAACAGCTTATTCGAGAAGGTGCGAGCAGGCAATTGAAACCGATTAGGCTAATTGGAATTGGGGCGCGTTTAAGTACAGTCATCAGCGACAAACTCAACATGCAATTACCGCTGTTTTAAATTCAGGGCCGAGGGCCTTCCAGTTCATATTAAACACACTCTACGCCAGCCTAAAATGTACTTACTATAGTCGTAAGCGTTAATACAAAAAAGAAGTGCGATTTTAAACTTACTTGCGGGCTTCAACATCAAACAGCATGACGCCTTTATCGGATATCGTGCAGCTCGCTTGGTATTTCAAGGTAATACCTTGCATTGTTTTTGCATTAAACGGTAAAAGATACTGCGTTTTTTCTTCTGTTTGAGACGCTGGTTGAATAGCCTGATCAAATAGCCTTTCGACATTTTCCATAAAGGTAGTTTGCTTAGTAAACTCGTCTAAACATACACCCAGTTTTTCAATCACGGGCTTTTCTTCTTTTAATATAGTCATCTCACTGCCATCAACTATTTCAAAATACGTACGATTATTCACACCACGACATAGCACTCTATAAAAAATAAACATGTTGGTGGTTTTGTCTAAATCGATAGTCGCTTCAAGCAGCTTTGTACAACGAGGAGTATTCGCCACCAAGACGGCAGCTTGCTTTAGACTTAAGAAATGCCGTTCGTATTTTGACGTTAACCATAGCGTAGATTCATCTATATCATCTAAAGTGGTGCTGTAGGCTGGCGCACTGACAAAAATGCAAATAAAAATAATATTGATTATTTTGAACATAAAAATTTCGCCGTTATACTTTCAATATTTAAAGTATAACGGCAGCTATATATTTTGCCTGATTAAACAAGGGCGGGGGCAGTAAAAAACTAAGCTCTGACGCTACTTGAGAAGATCTGTGTTTGAGATTGACTATCGCTAGCAGAGTGTACGCCTTTGAAATAACTGTTCCAGGCATCTAAAAAATTAGCCAACTCTTTGGCTTGACGGTCTAAAGACACCAACTCATCGATACTGTCTTTATGGCCAGCAAATAACTTAACGACGCGGTGTGATAATGTGACAGCTTGCTGCGGATAATTCATACGATACCCCTCAAGCTTCCAACGTAAGTTGTGCGTCATATTACGGTAATACGCAAGCTTAGTGGATAGAGACACTAAGCTAAAATCCGTCAGCTGACCGAAAACAGCTAAGTCCAAACTTAAAACAGTGTGTTTATTAATAGATGCATCAGTTACAACGCGCGCGTTACGTCCACGATTATAAAGTACTGCAATATCGCCAAAAACCTCACCTGGGGTAATTGAGTTAACGTTGTATGATTTATCTTGGCTATCAATTTGTACTTGCAACTTACCTTTTAATACAAAATAGATAGAAGTATCGATATCACCTTTTTTAAAAACAATTTCGTTTTTATTTAGCTCAAGTACATTGGCGTGATTCATTAGAAAAGCATATTGCCCTGGGCTTTGGGTTTGTATTGCTTTAAAAAATGGCACCGTTGAAATGTGCATATTTAATGACTGCAAATAATGATGTGATAAAGGTGATACAGTCATGGGGCTATCCTGTGGTTAATGTACTATTGTTTTCAGTATTATTTTTGTCAAACCAGAAAGATCATTGTATGTATATTTCATTTAAACCGATTCATCTTACATTCATATAATAAAAGGTTGCATGATCAAATAATGCTAACCACGTCAAATTGCCATACTTTAGTATAATAAATGACGGTGTTTAACATCGTTTTACACTTTATGATTAAACCGCTTACTATTAAACAGTTTAAACAAGAATAAGTGCATAACGTTATTTATCGATGTGACAAACCTCACATATTTTTGACAAAAAATAAGCTTAAACAGTAAAAGCAAGAGGGTACAAAGAAGACAGTAAAAACAGAACAACTAAGAGAAGGCAGGAAGTGACAAGAAGAGAGCAGACGCGCACTGACAAAAGCCGTGCGCGCAATAAATACTAGGCTTCTTTTCCGTAGTTCATTAAGCGTGTGTAACGCTTTTCTAATAGTTCATCTAAAGGCACATCTTGCAGGGTATCTAGTTGCGCAATTAAGCTTTCTTTAAGTTTGGCCGCCATAGCATCTAAATCACGATGTGCACCACCCATTGGCTCGGCAATTGTTTCATCTACGATACCTAGATCTTCTAGTACGCTTGAAGTCACACCCATCGCTTCAGCGGCCAATGGCGCTTTCTCGACGGTTTTCCAAATAATATTGGCGCAGCCTTCAGGTGAAATAACAAAGTAAGTTGAGTACTGCAGCATATTGAGTTGATCACCCACACCAATCGCCAATGCACCACCCGATGAACCCTCACCAATAACGGTACAAATAATCGGCGTTTTTAAACGCGACATCACCGCTAAGTTTTGAGCAATAGATTCACTGATACCACGCTCTTCGCTATCGATACCTGGATACGCGCCCGGTGTATCAATAAGCGTGATAATGGGCATATTAAAACGTTCGGCCATTTCCATTAAGCGTAACGCTTTACGGTAACCTTCGGGTTTTGGCATACCAAAATTGCGGTAAACTTTTTCTTTAACGCTGCGGCCTTTTTCTTCGCCAATGACCATAACAGGCTTGCCATTTAAACGCCCTACACCACCAATAATAGCGTTATCATCACCAAAGTGGCGGTCGCCATGTAGTTCATCCCAATCATCAAAAATACGTGAAATATAATCAGAGCTATAAGGGCGTTGAGGGTGGCGAGCAACTTGTACAATTTGCCACGGCGTTAAGCTCGAATAAATACTTTCAGTTAACTTGTCGCTTTTTTGCTTTAAACGGTCGATTTCGTCTGATAAATTCAGTGCGTTGCCTGAACCCACCAATTGTAGTTCTTCTATTTTTGCTTCTAATTCAGCAATTGGCTGCTCAAAATCTAGATAATTTAAATTCATAGGGTATCCTGATTAATAACGCATTTAATGTGTTATTCGTTTAAAGCCAACAAGGCCATCTAAAATTGGGGGACGAGTTTACCATTTGCACCCCCTACCGAAAAGAGTCTTTGCACATACATCGCTGCTTTTTCAGCGTGTTAGGTACAAAACAATCGCAATCAGCGCTTATATTGCACGTCTACTGCATTTAAGCCATAGGTATTACGTAACTCAGAAATAAGCTCTTGCGTGGGTACAACACGCCATTGCTCACCTAAACTTAGCTCGCACGTTGCCTCTTTGTGCTCATATAACACTTTAATTTGGCAGCCCTGTTTACCGTTTTGCGGTTCTTTTTGCGGTTCTTTTTGCTGTTCTTGCCCTCGCTGCTGCACGCTTATTTGCTGTTTAAGCTGGTTACAGTAAGGCGTTAACATGGCCTTTAACCCCTTTGCATAGTTATCTGGCAATGTATGCGTTTGCCAATGAAGCTGCAAAGCGCTCACGCTGTCTTCTCGCGCTTGGGTAATATCACTGACGCCATCGGCACGCATTTTAAGGCCGCCGCTGTAATCATCGTTTGAAATTTGCCCTTCAATAATAAGCAGCGCATCTTTAATTAATAGGTCTTTGTATTTGTTGTATGTATCTGCAAATACCGCCACTTCGATGCGCCCAGTACGATCATCAAGTGTCACAAAGGCCATTTTATCGCCTTTTTTGGTGTTCATCACACGAAACGCGACAACCAAACCTGCAACTTTTTGTTTGCTGCGCTCGGAGCGCACACGCGAAATACGCGACGATACCAAATGGCTGAGCTCTTTATCGTATTCATCAATGGGGTGACCCGTAAGATACAAGCCAAGTGTATCTCGCTCGCCATCAAGACGTTCCTTTAAGCGTAAACGCGGTGTTTTTTTCGCAGTTTCGTATACGTTGTCCTGGCTATCCGATTGCGGTACCACATTGCCAAATAAATCCATCATACCGGCGTTAGCGTTAGCGGCACTTTGGTCTGCGGCTTTGACGGCCTCAGGTATTGAGGCAAACAACACGGCGCGGTCGTAATCAATATCAATATTGGGGCCAATTTTATCAAAAGCACCCGAACGCACTAACGCTTCAAGTGCACGCTTATTGATTTTCTGGCTGTCGACACGCTCACAAAAATCAAATAAGTCTTTGAAGGGTTCGCCGTTTTCACGCGCGGCCATGATCGCGCCCACGGGGCCTTCGCCTAAGCCTTTGATCGCACCTAAACCATAGATAACGTTGTTGTCATTATCGACCGTAAACTGAAACTCACCTCGGTTCACATCGGGCGGTAGCAGGTTGAGTTTCATGTTGCGACATTCTTCAATAAACGTCACAACCTTATCGGTTTTATCCATATCAGACGACATGGTTGCCGCCATAAAGTGAGCCGGGTAATGCGCTTTTAACCACGCGGTTTGGTACGACACCAAAGCGTATGCTGCCGAGTGAGATTTGTTAAACCCGTAACCCGCAAACTTTTCTACCAAGTCAAAAATTTTAATGGCTAACTGCGGGTCGATACCTTGCGATGCGGCACCATCTTGGAACGTCTCGCGCTGCTTAGCCATCTCTTCGGGCTTTTTCTTACCCATTGCACGGCGTAATAAATCGGCACCACCCAGCGAGTATCCTGCTAATTCTTGCGCAATTTGCATGACCTGTTCTTGGTAAACAATCACGCCGTAGGTGGGTTCTAAAATAGGTTTTAAGCATTCATGCTGGTATTTTGCATCGGGGTACGCCACTTGCGCGCGGCCATGTTTGCGATTAATAAAGTCGTCTACCATGCCCGACTGCAATGGCCCCGGCCGAAAGAGCGCCACCAGTGCGATCATTTCTTCTAAGGTATCGGGTTTTAAGCGCGTGATAAGGTCTTTCATACCCCGTGATTCAAGTTGAAAAACGGCGGTTGTCTCGGCGCGTTTGAGCATTTCAAAGGTGGGTTTATCATCTAACGGTATGGCGGCAATATCAATGGGGGCTTCCCCGCTTTTCGCGCGCTGCACGTCGATCATTTTGACGGCCCAATCAATAATGGTGAGGGTACGCAAACCCAAAAAGTCGAATTTCACCAAGCCCGCGTCTTCGACGTCATTTTTATCGTACTGAGTCACTAATCCCGCACCCGACTCATCACAGTAAACAGGCGAGAAATCGGTCAGTTTGGTTGGCGCAATAACCACACCACCCGCATGCTTACCCACGTTACGGGTAATACCTTCTAGCTTTAAAGCGGTTTCCCAAATTTCTTGAGCTTCGGTATCGATATCCAAAAATTCACGTAGCGCTTCTTCTTGACCATGCGCTTTCATTAATGTCATGCCTGGGTCGGGCGGTATGAGTTTTGAGAGTTTATCGGCAAGGCCATACGATTTCCCCTGCACCCGGGCCACGTCTCGTACGACCGCTTTTGCGGCCATAGTACCAAACGTAATAATTTGCGAGACAGCATCACGGCCGTAATTATCGGCCACGTAGCTGATGACTTCATCGCGTCTTTCCATGCAAAAGTCGATATCAAAATCGGGCATTGATACCCGCTCGGGATTCAAAAATCGCTCGAACAGTAAATCGTATTGCAGTGGGTCGAGATCGGTAATATCCAGAACATACGCCACAAGCGAGCCTGCACCTGAACCACGGCCCGGCCCCACTGGAATATCTTGATCTTTAGCCCACTGGATAAAGTCCATTACAATTAAGAAATAACCTGGAAAACCCATTTGGCAAATAATATCGAGCTCAAACTTCAAACGATCTAAGTAAGGCTGGCGACGCTCATCGTAGTCGTCGGCGTCTTTGTCTAAAATAGTTTTTAAACGGTTTTCTAAGCCTTCATAGGATATTTTTTCGAAAAAAGCGTTTTCGGTAAGGCCATCGGGGATGGGGTATTCGGGTAAAAAGTATTTACCCAGCTGTATTTCTAAAGAGCAGCGCTTGGCGATCTCGACGGTGTTTTCGAGTGCATCGGGGATATCGGCAAACAAATCGAGCATTTCTTGCTCGGTGCGCAGGTATTGCTCTTCGCTGTAACGGCGCTCACGTCTTGGGTCATCCAATGCACGGCCTTCACCAATACATACACGGGCTTCGTGTACCTCAAACAAGGTTTTGTCTAAAAAGCGTACATCGTTAGTGGCCACAAGTGGGGCGCTGTATTTATCGGCAAGAGCGATGGCTTTATGTAGGTAGGCCTCTTCGTTTTCGCGGCCTGTGCGCTGAAGCTCGAGATAAAATCGATCTGGGTACATGGCCATAAAACGCTGCAAAGCCGTGTCGGCATCGGCATCGCGGCCTGCTAGTAGGTGCATACCAATTTCACCTTCGCGCGCACCAGACAGCGCAATAACATCATCGCTATACTCTTCTAACCACGACACATGAATATAAGGCTCGCCATGCTTTTGGCCTTTTTGAAAACTAAGCGAGATAAGCTCGATGATGTTTTTATAGCCATTGTTGTTCATGGCTAAAAGCGTTATTAACGATGAGCTGTCGTTATCGTCTTTGCCTGCAACCCTAAAATCACACCCACAAATAGGTTTAACACCCTGCCCTTGTGCGGCTTTAAAAAACTTGACCAATCCAAAATAATTATGAAAATCACTCACGCCAACGGCTGGCATGTTGAATTCTTTTGTCCGTTTTACAAGCTCTTTAACCCTAACAATACTGTCAACCAGTGAAAATTCAGTTCGGGTACGTAGGTGGATAAATCGAGCATCAGACATAAAAAACCTTACAAAAATGAAGCGACAAAATTAGCGGTAAATCATACACGTTTTACCTTTAGTTTTGGTTTTTTTTACATCTAATGGCATGCTCTGGTCATCAAAGATAGAGGCACTAAAGATAACGCTATTTGGTAGCTATGTTACATAAATAGCCATATTGGTTCACAGGAATGAAGTAATACCGAGGTATATAAAAGAAAGGGTAAACATATTGTTTTTAGCCAGTGTATGCGGACTAGTACGCTAGGGAACCTCTGATTAATATGATGACATCAAAATCGTTATCATCGAATAAAAAAAAGGGGCTAAAAAGCCCCTTTTGCATTTACACTATCGCCATTCAATAATCAGCTCTGGTGCATGTTTAGATTCTTTCGCATTTATCTGCCAACCGTTTCGCTTATCGGCCAAAATGTTACGGATCATAAATGCAGTACGTGATGTGTTTGAATCATTCTTTACGTATTCAGTAACATCAATATACTTCCAAGTTCCAGGCTTCGATGGTTTAAATGTCGCAACCCTTTTGCCTGACTGATCGAGGCTATTAAATGTTGCACCCTTCTCACCTGATTCTTGCCATCTGTTATTAAGCGCAAACACACCTGCTGTGGCTGAGCTTGATTGCAAGTCTACGCTTTTAACACGTAAGCGCAATGTGGCCTTAACAATATGACGCTTGCCGTTATTGCCTATTTCGCTACGGTCAAAAGCAACAACTGCACGACTTTCACCGTTAAGACTAGAGCTGTTAGATTTACGTACTCTAAGCGTCCATTCTTTACCGTATTGTCTATCACCAAAAAAACCACCACGAACATAACCGTCTTTAAAGGCTTTTATCTTTGTCTTCGTTGTTTTTTTCGTACCGGAACCAACAGAATGATTACTAGACTCAGGGAAATACAACTTAAATTGACCAGAGGTGTGCAATAAACCTAACATATACAAACTACCGTGGTAGTAACGATACAAGCCTGTTGGCCAATTGGTGTACCACAAGTCATCAATAAATGTTTTTGCCAATGCACCATCTGTTACTGCCAATGTTGCAACTGCATTTGTTGCGATCTGACCGACATCATGTCTCCAGTTATTCTCATTACATGTTCCGTAATCAGTACCGTCAACTTGGTACTTCTGTGAATAACCAATATCACAAATACCGTTGGCATTTAGACCTTCATCATTTTTAAAGAAGTCTAATAACGCGTTCATATTGGCAGTATGCCATGCTTTTTTACCTGACAAGTGTGCATCTATACCAATATTCATCGCTACGCGCCATGCATCAGCTTCGTAAATATTACCAGGGTTACCTAAACCCGCAGGTAAACCATTCGTTTTAGGTTCGCCTGAAAACTCAGCCAAATAAGAGGCTAAACCATGATCCGTTTGCCTAAAGTGGTTTTGTAAAAAAGTACGGCTAGTATTCGCGGCATCAGACCAATAATTCTTATCATCTTTTGCAACTAATGCGAAGAAATCATAAAAAGAAGGAATGTGATAAGACGGGTCTGTTGTCTCAGCAACAAATGGAGAGAAAAGAATTTGCTTTTCTACGCTATCCATCAAGTGTGTTTTCAGTGTCACAAGTAGCTCGTTTGCATGCTTCTCATAATTAGTTACACCACTGCCATTACCCCAACGACCAGCAGCATTAAATAAGGCAAACGCCATATATAATTCGCCATCTGGCGCGGGGCCAGTGTCTAAAATTTGTAC
This sequence comes from uncultured Saccharophagus sp., assembly GCA_937920545.1. Lineage (GTDB taxonomy): Bacteria > Pseudomonadota > Gammaproteobacteria > Pseudomonadales > Cellvibrionaceae > Saccharophagus. The sequence goes on along the minus strand of CAKZUG010000072.1, from coordinate 12,446 downwards.
CGACTGATCCGTTACGCGCGCATGCCAACCGTAAGTGCCTTCATATTGGCCCGACGTGTTTCTCATACGCGTGTAGGCAAACCGCCACAGCTTATCAAATTCGTCTTGCTTATCCATCATGACAGCAACTGTCATACCCCAAGACATGCCTTCAGAGCGAACATCATTGGAGTCGATAGCTTTAATATACGATTCGTCATTATCTAAGGTAAAGTATAATTTTTCATCGTCAGTACCGCTAAACATTTTACTGTAAGCACCATCAAGCTTTGCATTTATCTCAGCTTGTGAACGACTTGTTTCAGCAAATACACTTCGGTATTTACCGGTTGAAATTGCACCGCTATTAGGTGGAGTGGTATCAAATTCACTGAATGCGTAACCACTCGTTAACAATAACGATGTTAGACAAAGAGACTTAAACATACTCATTTCCTTTAAGTTTTGTAGTATTTATAATTAAGCACTGATAATGTCGCGAACAAGATAAGATCAAAAAACAACCAACCCTTATTTCATTAAGACATATAAACTAACACTTAAGTATTAATTCTAATATACAAAAAACACTAAGTCGATGGTAGTAGTGTGACGCTATATACAAAAACTCACTAACATAACAAGTTAATAAAATTAAAGGCATACAATCGTAAAAAATATCAATGCATAACCACACAAGTCAAAGAAAAGAAAAGAAAAGAAAAGAAAAGAAAAGAAAATCATATTAAAGCGTTATGAATAGATAAAGAAACACGCAATGACTATACGATCTATGGGCTGGGAGGATTTACGTAGATATGGCGTTGTTATAGTGGTTAGATCAACGGTAACGAGATTGGAAGGTGTCATGACGTCATAAAGAAAGGGGATAACACTCACCCTTAAGGCTCGCTGAAAACACTGGCTGAAGCTAGGCACGTTTAATATGGGCTCGGCCAATAAAAGAACGCAAGGGAACCTTTGATTAACCTCGTAGCGTCTCTGCGTGACCTAGAGTGGTTAATGGCTAGGCGTCTTTTGCAGCTAATGGCCGTAGCCCTTAGCAAAAATGACAACAACGCAAGTGACTGCTCTAGGTCGCGCCCTTCGGGGCTTTCAGAAAGTTACCCTCTCTGCGTTGACTTCGTTCGAAGGGCAACCAGCCCGTATCTCTCAGCCGCCTAAACAGAAAAACTTTCTGAAAGCCAGAGATTCCGCGAGGTGAATCAAAGGCTCCCTAGTTTTTCATTCTATGCAGGTAAGTAATATTATTAGGTGCTGCTTTCAAAAAACGCTTTTCGAACTCTTCAACGCAAACCGGCTTACTGAAGAAATAACCTTGAAGGTAATCACAACGATGGTCTATTAACCACTCTTGCTGCTCTTGTGTTTCGACGCCCTCGGCCACGGTAACAAGGTTTAAAGACTGCGCCATAGATAAAATCATTTTTATCACTGTCTTGGACTGCTGAGCACCCGAGACAAACTCGCGATCCAGTTTTAAAGCATCAACGGGTAAGCGCGTTAAGTATGCCAATGAAGAATAACCTGTACCAAAATCATCAATACTGATTTTTATTCCCAGATCCCGTAGCTGAGTCAGTACCAGAATCATACCGTCAAGGTTATCCATCATGACAGTTTCTGTAATTTCGTACTCAATTAAACAGGGCTTAATATGGTATTTTTCAAAAATATCTGCAGATCTCTGTACAAAATTAACTTCCTGTAATTGCTTTGCAGATACATTAATAGATATTGGTATTGCCACATTTGCGATTTGCCATTTCGATAACTGTTGACATGCCTCTTCAATCACCCAATAACCTAACTCTACAATCATGCCGCTTTCTTCGGCAATATCAATAAAGTCGGCAGCCGATATGGCGTCAGGGCCTTTTTTCCAACGTATGAGCGCCTCACATCCGATCACTTTATCTGTTAAAGCTGTCATTTTGGGCTGGTAGTAAAGAATGAAATTATTATTAGCGAGAGCCGCGTGCAGCGCGCTCTCTGTTTTCATTTTAGCATCAATCATATCTGTCATTTCAGTGCTATAAAAACGCCAGAAAAAAGGTGATGATTTTGTCTCATACATAGCTAGATCCGCACAGCGCATTAACACACTACTATCATGACCATCCTGTGGGAATACTGATACACCAATACTGCAACCCGTATTGAGCAAGCGGCCCGATACATAAAACTCTTTTTTAAAGGTGTTTTCAATCAGTTGCAACTTAGCATTGATTTCACTTTTTTGACGAATGCCACCTAAAACAATTAAAAACTCATCACCACCTAACCGACCAATATAACTATGACGATCTAAACAACCGCTTAGCCGTTCAGCTACCTCAATCAACAGTTTGTCGCCAAAATCATGACCTAAAGAATCATTAATATTTTTGAAACGGTCTAGGTCTAAAAACAGTACCCCAACCAAATGTAGATTGCTCTCGGCATTGATAATCTCATCATCTAGCGCACTAACAATAGCATTGCGATTAGGTAGAAGCGTCAATGTATCGGTACAAGCAAAATGCTTTAATTTTTGCTGTGCTTTACTCAATTCATCTAAAAGCGCATTAGTTTTATGGATGACACGGCCAATTTCGTTATTACGCTGATACGGTTTTGGCCCCAACCTAACCGAGGCCGGGTTGTTGGGGTCGACATGATCAATAAAATTGGCATACATACGTATTGGGCGTGTGATTTTTTTTATCGATATCCATAAAAATATACAGGCTATAACGAACGACTGTAAAATACCAAAAAGCATGATAGATAAACTGGAACTAATAATTTCTTGCGCAGCCGTATTTGCCGATAAACGAACGATGAGCACACCAACACGCGGATCATCTTCAAAAGGCATACTTAATGTCTCGTTAACGAGCAGCTTGCTGTGATCAAATTGATGAGCAACCCATCCAGAAAGGTATGAAGAGTTAACGGTGCTAGACTGACGCCTAGCCAGTACATTCCCCACCTCGTCCTTCAATTCAAAATAATCGACATACGGGTGCGACATAACACTGCCCGCTACTTGGTCTGCAAACTGTCGATCAAGCGTCCACGCAGCGTAGGACGCGCTACCACGTGAGATATCTACAATTTCTGTTTGTATATCTCTGAACGTGTTTTCCATTTTATAAAAGTTAAAAATTAAAAATATTAGACTAACAACCACACCAAATAAACAGCTAGACACTAAAACCATACGGGCAAGAGTATAACTAATAGACGATTTTAGTGAGGAAGTGGAAAGCATAAAGGCCTTAAAAATTTATAAGATGGCATGTATATAGCACTAACTAGATTGTAGACAAAAGATGTATTATCTGCACTTGGTTAGCCTAAATTGTTTTTAAAAGCAATCAGACTCAAAAACACTATGTAGTGTAATGTGATAACTGACTTCAAATAACGCCGAGCACTGACGACTAAAAACCCAAAGCACCTGCAAACTGTCGGTTATTGACGCTAGATAACATGTGCACCTAGGTGAGCAAGTGGGCCGCTAGATATTTAACTCTAATGCAAAAATTAATGCGTTCTCGCGCCCTTTCGCTGCAGGATAATAATTATTACGTTGCCCTACACAATTGAATTCAAGCGACTCATATAAAGCAATAGCAGCCACGTTAGATTCACGCACCTCTAAAAAAAGTTGCTGAGACTGCGCTTTACACACATCAATAACAGATAAGAGTAACCGCGATGCAAAACCTTGTTTTTGATACTCAGGTAAAATACCTACCTGAAGTAACTCTGATTCAAAAGGGTTAATTTTAGTAACAGCGAAACCGATAATACTCGTATTAACCTTAACACAAACACAGTGATGCTTCGCACTTACGGACTGTTCAAAGTGTGACAGTCGCCACGGAAACGAGTCGCAAGCTTCATTGATGCTGACTATTGTTGGTAAGTCATATTGGGTAAAAGGCGATATTGCACTGTTAACAGTCATCATAAATAATCTATATTGTATTATTGCGAAGGCAAACTTGAAAGGTAGTGCGTATGTAACGCCTGCCAAACACCGTTTTTAAGTTTAGGTTTAAGTAACATATCAACTAAACTTGGAAAGTATAACGCCTTCGAACCTAGCTCTGTTAACATCATTGAGCCGTTTTTGTCCTCTGGCTGGGCATTTAAAATCGCCTTTTGAGCATCCGCACCAAATATAAAAATATATTTGACTGGCGAAGTATATAAGCGCCCCTCTAAAAAATATGACACCATCTCTTGGGCTGACTGCCAACTATTATCCTTTGACATACCTTTTACCATTGGCCAGTTCAACACATCAGCCTTGGGTAGGCGTTGCTCAATATAAATAGCCCGCAAAATATTATGCAACAACTGCTCTTTTGGCAGCGGCTCGATGTTTTTCTGGGAATCAACAACAAGAATATCCGGGCTGACACGCCATAGATTTAACATGAATTGCGCAGGCTGTGATAAAAACTCGCCAGCACTATGAATAGGCGCGTCATGCTTAGCCCTGTTACCGTTCGTTATCTCGTGCACTTGCGCGGCTTGCTCCGGCATCAATAATGTCGGCACCCTAGCATTAACTACCGTGCCCTTTTCTGCAGTGGCCGATTGTGTCTTAGCCGTATTTAACGCAACCGATGGCGAGATGCCGTCTGAAGGTAACGAGGAGCTATTAGGTAATGTGTTATCGCTAGTCACCGTTAATGCGACACTATTATCCACTGAGGAATCACGGTTAGCTGTTGAGGAATCACGAAGGGCGTCTAAAACACGCAGCGTCCCGACACTCTGTACAGTAGATGTTTGACTTCCATCCTGTGCTGTATTAGCCAGTTTGGCAGCCTGTTCTTCATATGCAGGAGCGTCAGGAAGTAAACACTGGGAGGAAAGTTTGGCCGCCGGTAAGATTAAACGAGGAACGAACATATCGATGCCCATAGCATCTAAGTATTGCATTCGCGTCGCTTCGTTCATAACTGCACCTCTAAAATTGAAGGTGCAGTTTATCAGGATTTAAACACGAAGGGGAAAAGCCAGCTTATAAAAATAAAGACGCCACCTAAGATAGGTTAGGGAAGCGCCTTATTGTGCCTAAATACCTTCTCTTTGTGGGTGTGCTTTTTCACCGTACGAGTGCAATAAATTTAACGCATCTAAATATGCCTTAATAGATGCCGCCACAATATCGGTATCGGCACCAATACCATTTACAATATGACCTGCTTTCTCAAGCCTAACGGTCACTTCACCCTGTGATTCTGTCCCCTGAGTAATCGCATTAACCGAATATAACAATAAATCAGCTTCACTTTTTGCGATATTCTCAATCGCTTTAAAAGCCGCATCGACTGGCCCACTACCCTCACTTTGTGCTGTGTGCTGCTTGCCGTTCACATTAAATGTCACAGCGGCGTTAGGCTTTTCCCCAGTTTTAGCGGTGACATCAGACCCCAAAAACTTATACATATCTTGGCGTTTTGCATTTTCAGCTTCAGACACTAATGTCTGTAAATCTTGGTCGAAAATTTCGTGTTTTTTATCGGCCAACGCTTTAAAACGCGCGAAAGCTTCATTTAAGGCATCATTGGATTCAAACGTAATGCCTAACTCTTCCATGCGCGCCTTAACGGCTGCACGGCCAGAATGCTTACCCAAAACAAGCTTATTAGTATTCCAACCAACATCCTCGGCACGCATAATCTCGTATGTTTCGCGGTGTTTTAAGACGCCATCTTGGTGAATACCCGACTCATGCGCAAAGGCATTTGCGCCCACAATGGCCTTATTTGGCTGCACAGGAAAACCCGTTACCGTAGAAACCAAGCGTGATGTTGGCATAATATGCTCAGTGGCAATGTTTGTTTCAACAGGGAAAACATCTTTACGCGTTTTAATGGCCATAACCAACTCTTCTAAGGCCGCATTACCTGCACGCTCGCCCAAACCATTAATCGTACACTCTACTTGGCGCACACCGTTCATCACAGCAGCCAATGAGTTCGCAACAGCCAAGCCTAAATCATTATGGCAATGAGTGGAGAAAATCGCTTTATCGGCATTAGGTACAGCGCCCATTAAGCGCTTAAACATCGCGCCATATTCGCCAGGTTCGCCATAACCCACTGTGTCGGGTACGTTAATAGTCGACGCACCAGCATCAATAGCCGCTTCGGTAATACGACACATGAAATCAAACTCAGACCGGCTACCATCTTCTAACGAAAACTCGACGTCATCAGTATGATTACGTGCACGCTTAACAGCATGCACGGCTTGCGCTAAAACTGCATCGGGCTCCATTTTTAATTTATATTTCATATGGATGGGCGATGTCGCAATAAATGTATGAATACGCGATGCATTTGCGCCTTTTAACGCTTCAGCTGCGCGATCAATATCTTTATCGAGTGCGCGCGCCAAACTGCAAATACGCGAATCTTTAATGGCATTCGCCACAGCCTGCACAGACGCAAAGTCACCTGGGCTGGCAATGGCAAAGCCGGCTTCAATAACGTCGACACGCATTTTTTCTAGCATTTTGGCTATACGAACTTTTTCGTCAAGCGTCATTGACGCACCAGGGCTTTGCTCGCCGTCTCGTAAGGTGGTATCAAAAACAACTAATTTATCGCGATTCATGGTGGATCCTTATTTTTAAAGTCGATAAAAGATCTTTTTATCGACTTAAGTAATGATTGTGCCCGCTTTTGACGGATAGATTAAAACTGGGTCAAGCTTGCTATCAAACTATATATGCTTTAACACTATTCATTTTATAAACATTCACCAATCAAAACAAGATGCATCCTAATAAATTAAAATTATTAGGATGCTATAATTAAAAAAGAGAGTTAAAACCAGGAATAAAACAATTATATTATTATTTTACGGTTTTTTTTAGGATAAAAATACACAACACCAATCTAATTAGCACAACATATCTCAACAGATCGATTAAACGGGATAGAGGGTAATGCAACGTTTAAAAGGGGGGGTTAAACAAAGAGGCTTAAACAAAGAGATTTAAAAACAGTGTTAATAAAGCATGTGTCTTATGGTGCAATTTCATCTCGAACAAGCCGTGAATGCGTGGGCAACGTTGTTAAATTTACGGTTGCGTCTTTGTCGGACCAATGGCTGCGCACCAATCCGTCTACCACGACAAAATGCATATACACCTGGTCATGGCTTGCCTTACCTTTTGTAAAAAAAGGAAAAAACCGACGCACGTGATAATCATGACGGGTAAAAAAGTAGGTCAAAATACTTTGCCCGCGGTGCCCCTTTTGAACAAGGTTAGCAGGACCTAACTGAGAAATAAGCCAGTGCTCAGATACGTCATAGCTCTGTAGAGCATTAAAAAAACGCGGTGGAACCTTACCTTCTAAATCGGAGTATTCAATTTTATCATGCGTAGCACAGCCAGATAATAAGAAACCACACACAAAAACAAACCCAGCCACGTGTTTACATAAAAATATAAGAGGGTGATTCATCGCTTACTATACCGACTCTTTGGGGCGATTGACTAGTTGCATTAAGCGGATTTCGCTTTGTGACAAACCACTATTAGCCATAATGGTTGTTTCATCGGCGTTATTATCAAGTAAGCGCAATGCGCGCGCATAAGCCACATCCGACTCCGGCGCATTTTTATCTTGATTACCATTAGATAAATTATTGAGCTTAACTTGCAACTCCGACAAACGCTGCCCCATACCCACACTTGCCGATGACACCATGGATAACTCTTTTTGCTGAGCTAAAATGTGCGAAGATTGCTCTTTGATTCGAGATGCCAAACGCTTATTTTGCACTGCCAACATAACGATGCAAACCATAATAGCTAAACACACAAAAGCAAGCCAATAAGAGGCAAATGGTGATGTAAAAATAGTAGACATTATCCCCCCATTAGTATTATCTTGCGGCCAAATAGTAGTATATTACGATCAGGTTAATATAAATTCAGTACCCAACATCAACCTAAAAATAACACTATTAAAAACCCTCTAGCTCAGCCCATTCATCATCAGTGAGTAACTTATCTAACTCAATAAGTATAAGTAGCTCTTTATTTTTGTGACAAACGCCTTGTATAAATTTAGCGCTTTCTTCATTGCCAATATTGGGGGCGGTTTCTATTTCTGATTGCTTGAGGTAAACCACCTCGGCAACACTATCGACCATTATGCCTACAACGTGGCTTTCAGCTTCAATAATAACAATTCGGGTATTATCAGTCACTTCGCCATCCATTAGGCCAAAACGATGACGCGTATCAATCACAGTGACCACGTTACCTCGTAAATTGATAATCCCCATGACATAAGAAGGCGCACCAGGTACAGGTGCAATATCGGAATAGCGCAACACCTCTTGCACCTGCATAACATTTACGCCGTACGTCTCACCTGCGAGCTTAAAAGTGACCCACTGTAAAACTGGATCGTCGCTGAGTTCCGCTTTTTGAAGGTTTGCCGCCATGGCTATATATCCTCTATTATGTTTTGAGAAAAAGTCGCTCTTTGCACTTAGCGCGTCAAAAAAATATCATTACTCCATTAATATAGTTAATAGCAGGTTATATGCCAGTGACTGGCTTTTTATTTTTTGGGCATGGCAAAAGCACACCAGATAAACGGTAAAAGTTATATAATATGTATCTACGAAGCTCAACACCTAGCCGTTTTAAACATCAATAAGGTAAATAATGCGCCAACAAGCTCTCTTTCCTATTATCTGTGTACTCATCACTATTTGGGTGGTGGCCGCTATAAATTTAGTCACCCACAACATGCTCAATCAATTTGGCATTGTGCCTCGTCACACAAGCCATCTTATAGGTATTATTTTTAGCCCATTTTTACATGGTGGCTGGGGCCACTTAGTGAATAACACGATTGCTTTTGCTTGCTTGGGATTTTTATGCTCCCTAACATTTAAGCAGCCGCGCAGCGAGCTTATTAAACTCATGCTTTTTGTCGGTGTAGTTGGTGGGTTACTCACGTGGAGTTTTGCAAGGCCAGGTGTGCATATTGGCTTAAGCGGGGTCATATTTGGCTTATGGGGGTATGTTACTGTGAATGGGTTTTTAAGGCGCAATATTAAATATATAGCCATTAGCCTGATTGCCATTGTACTTTACGGCGGCATGTTTTTTGGCTTACTGCCCACAGGAAGACGCATTAGCTTTGAGGGTCATTTATTTGGCGCTATCAGCGGGATTTTGTACTGCTATTTAATTAGAAAACGATCGCCATAACGAGACTGTAGAAATTAACCAAAAAGGCTGACGTGCTATCTCGTTTTCTATTTTTAAATATCTATTACGGTTTAAACGTAATGGCAAACCAAAATTTGGATCAAAAAAACCCAAAAATAATACATTATTTATTCTAGAAATCGCTTTCATAGAGAATTTCGAGCGCTGTTAAGATGTTGAATCGTTGAGCTAAGCTGCCCACAACTTCTTAACCTTATCGGTTAAAGCAACGGTTGTCGCTTTGAAAGAGGCATCGTAAAAATTATACTGTTATTTTTCTGGGCATAAGCCACCTCCAAATGGACGTGTGTGTAAAAACGGGGGGAGATTCCGTTCTCTTCTTTGTTTGCCATACGCGCAACGGTTTCGTTTACGTCTCGCATCAATCGCATAAACATACGACAAAAATCGCCAACGCGAAATAATCCATTGCTTACGGTGATAACAGTTCTCCCCCGTACTTTTATCACTGCCGTATAAAAAAGCGCGACGCATGCACCATACATATTAACAAGACACAAAGAAAGAACACCCTTGGCTATGAGGCAATCGGAGGCAGGATGCCAACGCAGTACGTATAGGGATATATTGACAGCGTGCATCATACTCAAGGGTATTCTTTTCAATTGTCTCAGTAGTAGCAGTGATAAAACGGCGTATCTTCGAGGGAAACTTGTTGGCTGCGGGATTGAGTCATGACTTAGGTTTAGATCATGGCTCAACTGCTATCAAATTGATAAATGTCCTGTTTTCTGTTCTTTTCTGCGATGCCTCTATTGTTAAGAACCTCAGCGCCTTTAACAACAGCACTTTTAAGATCAAGCTCTTTTAACAACAGAGGCTGGGTAAAACCGACAGGTTACTTTTTCTTTTTTATTATTTGAGAAATCAGGTTTTTATTAATCACAGGGTCGTATTCAGGATTTAATTCGGTTGGAATAGCCGCGCCCGTTTGCTTTTGCCATGCGGCTAATTTTGCTTTTAGCTCGGCTAATTTTTTGAGGTTCTTATTGGCAAGGTTATTTTTTTCAGTCAAGTCTTTATCTAAGTTGTACAACTCAAACTCATTATTTTCGAAGTACTGAATAAGCTTCCAATTGCCGCTTCTCATCGCGCTACCCGGGCGAGTTCTAAACAGCGGGTCTTGCCCTTGGTCTGTTGATGCATGGTGCGCCTGCAAATACACGGGGAAATGCCAAAACAAATCACGGTCGGCTAGTTTTTCTTTACCGAGTAAATGTGCGCTTAAATCGAAGCCATCTAATATTTGGTCGGGCGGTGTTGCTTTTGTCATAGACACAAGTGTGGGGTAGAAATCGGCATTAATAACAGGGGTATGATCAAGCCTTGCTTTCATTTTTTGCGGCCAGCTAACAATTAATGGCACGCGTAAACCACCATCATAATAGGACCCTTTACCACCGCGCAATGGCGACGGAAACAACGGCATACGGTAACCGCCATTATCAGAGGTAAAAATAACCAGTGTGTTTTTATCTAAACCTTCTTTTGATAGCATCGATAAAATACGACCAACGTTATCGTCCATATGCTCAACCATGGCGGCATAGGTTGCCTGCCTTTTACTCTTGATGCCTTTTTCATGGTATTTATTCACTTTATCAACAACCGCCTGATAAGGCGTGTGAACGGTATAGTAAGGGATATAAGCAAAGAAAGGGGCATCTTTAGTGGATTTTACCCAGTCGATGACCTCGGTAGTTAAACGCTCTGTTAAGTACTCACCTTTTGGGCCGTCTTCAATATTAGGTAATTGATAGGGGCTAAAATAATGAAATGTCATACCTTGATGGCTACCTGCCACATTAACATCAAACCCTTGCTTATCGGGGTCGGCGCCTAAATGCCATTTGCCGAACGTACCTGTTGCGTACCCCGCTGTTTTCAATGATTCTGCAAGCGTGATCACCTCGGTACCAATACCACGCGTATTTTTTATCGGAATCAGTTTTCGCGTTTTGGCATTGCCGCGTGCAGATGGCGATACTGTATAGACGCCATGACGGGGAGCATATTGCCCAGACATCAACACTGCACGACTCGGTGCGCAGTTAGCTGCACCAGCATAAGCTTGGTCAAAAACAACCCCCTTTTGCGCCAACGCATCAATATTGGGTGTTTCAAAGTGCTCACCTGTTTGGTTGTAGCCCACATCTGACCAACCTAAATCATCCACGACAATCATAATAATATTGGGTTTAATATGATTCTCTGTTGTAGCCACAGCCGGTTGCGTTGGCTTGCCGGTGCAGGCAGCAATGAGTATCGCGGTAAAGATAAATAAGCAGAATTTTAATTTCATTAATGTACTCTCGTATTTAATTTAAAATAATATCATGATGATTTTTGTAAAAAAATATTTTATAAAATGGTGAATTCATATAATGGATACATAGCATATTTAAGGATAAAATCGAGGACACCCATATTTATTTTTACACGATATCAAATTAAAAATCAGAAATACATTGGTAATATAAATTTTTATAAGTGAATTAATCTTGACTACAGAGGTATTAATACTAAGGAGGATTTAGCGTCATTCGAATAGAATTATTAGCGTAATTGTCGTTACCTAATAAATAGATATATTATCGCCTAACAGGTTGTCATCGAGTAAATACCCTTACACCACTTACCCAAGTTACCTTCACTTTTTAAGCGTTTAGCGTACTCAATCAGAAAACCCAGGACATCCATATTTTATTTCATAAATACAACATCAAATTACATAACAGAAATATATTTAAATATTTTATCGCTATGTATTTTTATATGAATGAGTTAATTTTTAGTATTAAGGTAAAATTATTAAGTAAAATGTAATGCCAATAAAATTATTAACATGGTTATTATTTTCTAATGAATATGTATAACATCACCTAACACGTTGTCATCGAGTAAATACCTTTACACCACTTACCCAAGTTTCCTTCACTTTTTAAGCGCTTGGCATACTCAATCACTTTATCGGCTTTGCCCGCTGCGCGGCCAAATCGTTTTTCAAAACGGGTCACGTTTTGCAGCCATATTTTTTGATCAACGCCTAAGCGCTGTAATATGGGTGGGTAATGTGAAGGGATAAAACCGTGCTTGTCTTGCCTAATAACGCGGCCTGTTGTATCGACTAAATGAAAGTAATCGGTTTGCGTGAAAGGTAAAGCGGTATGGA